>JBCCKB010000175.1:0-7323 GCA_039027595.1 Pseudomonadota bacterium
CCCCGAGATCGATGGATTGCGCGCCGTCGCCGTAATCTCGGTGATCCTCTATCACCTCAAATTGGAGATTGGTGGAGCCCTGGTACTGCCCGGCGGATTTCTAGGCGTGGACGTCTTTTTCGTACTCTCTGGATATCTAATCACAAGGCTCATTATGGTTGAGATCGATACGACCGGTCGTCTCAACCTCTCCGCCTTTTATGGGCGCAGTGTTCGCCGGATCCTACCGGCGTTTCTCCTCGTGGTGCTTGCTTCGCTGCCTGCGGCCTGGCTCATCCTGCTGCCGAGCGAACTCGAGCACTTTGCACAGTCAATCGTCGCCGCGCTTTTGTTTGTTGCCAACATATTTTGGTTTTTTGAACAAGGTGACTACGGGGCACAATCGGCTCTTCTTCAGCCGTTCTTGCACATGTGGAGCTTGGCGATCGAGGAGCAATTCTACGTCGTCTTCCCGCTCGCGTTCCTCTTGATTTCCCGCACACGTTTGGTCGGTTGCTTGCTTTGCGGGGCACTCCTCGCTGGGCTTGCAATCTCTCACGCGACTACCGAATGGCACCAGGCACTTTCGTTCTTCTCTCCAGTAAGCCGGGCCTGGGAACTCTTGGCGGGATCGGTGCTTGCCTGGGCCGCGCTACGCCACCCAACGCTCCTGAAGGACCTTCCGGGTTCCCGACTCATTCCGGCATTGGGGGGCGTCTTGATCATCTGGCCGATCATGACGGCAGAGCTTTCGCAGGCGGCTCATCCCGGGCTCGAAACCCTTCCGGTCGTGATCGGAACGTGCCTAGTGATTTGGTTCGCCAATCCCCGCGACCTTGTGACACGAGCCTTGTCCACGCGGCCCATGATTTCAATCGGGCTTCTGTCATACTCGCTCTACCTTTGGCACTATCCAATCTTTGCGTTTGGCCGGCACATCCGCCTTGCCGAGCCCGGCATTCTAGACATGGCGATTTGGCTCGCCTTGACCGTGACGCTCTCTTATGCCGGCTACCGCCTCGTTGAGCGTCCCTTCCGTCATGCGGTTCCGCCGCGGATCTTCGCGGGCAGCATCGCCGTATCAACATTGAGCGTGGTGACCTTCTCCGCCTTTATGATCCAGAACAGCGGCTATCCCACGCGCTTTGGCGCCTTGGCAGAGATTTATGCCGAAAACGAGTTCGATAACACTGTCCTCAGGGATCAATCATGGAGTGTGCTCGATGGCCTAGCCGAGAACGAACGGATCGGCGGCTGGAATGCGCAAGAACCCTCGCGGTACGAAGTCGACGCGCTCTGGTTTTCCGGAGAGGCAGAGACGAACGTGCTTCTGGTCGGAAACTCCCCCTCCAAAGACCTCTTCAACGCGCTCTACCTCAACAAAGAGGCCTTCTCTGGTATAGAGTTCGCGCGCTTTACAATTGGCACGGAGGTCCTTGACGAGCAGGCAGACCTTCTGTTCGAGACGCCGAACTTTCGTGCCGCCGATGTGGTAATCCTTGCATCTCGGTATCATGAAACACCAATGGACAAGATCGAAGATCTTGTTCGTCGCCTTGCCACCTACGGAAAGAAGCTTGTCTTGGTGGGCAATACTCCTGAGTTCGAAGATGTGGGGCGCCTACCGCTTTTTGACTGGTATCTTCGCGCCAACGGGGCAACGGCAGATCTTGCGGAAATCAATCGACTTGCGTACCGCGCAGAAACCGGCGAGGGCAATTCGGTCAATGCCCAGATAAGGGCGATGGCCGAGGCAAGCGGGGCAATCTACCTTTCGAGAGACACGCTTATTTGCGACGACACGTCTCGCACCTGCACAGTGGTGACGCCCGAGGGCCGAAAGGTTCTATACGACTCCGCACATTGGACCCTCGATGGTGCGCGGTACTTTGGATCTCGGATCGCCACGACAGGTTGGCTCGACCGGGTCCTAAGACCGACCGATCCACCAGCCGTGGCGGCCAATCAAGGATAGATGCTAATCGGCGTGCCGGTGCGGACCATCACGTAGATGTCCTCCATCTCATCGTTGGTCACTGCGATGCAGCCCCAAGTCCAATCATCGCGTCCGGCGAACAGCCGGGGGGTGCCGTGGATGAAGATGTCTCCGCCAGGCGAGCGGCCAAGCCGCCGTGCCACCTCGACGTCGCGGGCATTGGGATAGGATATTCCAAGCGAGAGGTGGAACTGACTGTCAGGGTTCCGGCGATCAATGATGTACTGGCCTTCGGGTGTGCGCCCGTCGCCTTCGATTGTCTTGTCACCGCGCGGAGCGAACCCAAGCTCGAAGTCAAATGACCTGAGGATGGTCTTGTTGTGCAGAAGATACATCTTCCGCGCGTCCTTGTAGACCAGGATGCGGGTCACGTCCGGCCCGTCGTAGCGCTTGATCACCGGACCGCCGCAGCCGACAAGGACCATTGTGAGCACAAGGCTCAACCCCAAAAACGCTCTACTCATTGCTGCCCGACGCCTCTTCGTCTTTATTTTGCCGGAACTTAGCGCAGTCGCGTTAATGGCCAAAGACTAAATTACGGCTCCCGTGCATCGAGACGGCGCTCGATGTCGCGAAGTCGCGCCAGCACTTCGTCGCGATAGGCATCAGTTTGCTGCACGTCCTCTTCATGGTGCGCGTCCTGCATCGAGTTCACGATCAAGCCCACAAGCAGGTTTACGACCGCGAACGTGGTGATCATGATGAAGGGTACGAAGAAGCCCCAGGCATGGGGATAGGTCTCCATGACCGGACGCACGATCCCCATCGACCAACTTTCAAGCGTCATGATCTGAAACAGCGAATAAGCCGATTTTCCAAGGGTTCCAAACCAGTCTGGAAAGCTCGCTCCAAAGAGCTTGGTCGCCATCACGGCGCCAATATAGAAGATCAGTGCCATCAATAGAAACACCGACCCCATGCCCGGAAGGGCTGTGATAAAGCCTTCGACCACCCGCCGCAGCCGCGGCGCCACAGAGATAACGCGGAGCAGGCGAAGGATGCGAAGCGCGCGCAACACGCTGAAGGATTGCGCCCCAGGGACAAGCGAAACGCCAACGATCGCGAAGTCGAACAGGTTCCAGCCCGAAAGAAAGAACCGTGCGCGATATGCGACAAGCTTAAGCGCGATCTCGGCCACAAAGACACCGAGGCACAGAATGTCCACGACCCGGATCAAGAGACCGAACCGGGCCATGGCGGCCTGGGAGGTCTCAAGCCCTAGGACAACGGCATTCAGAAGGATGATCCCGATGATCGTATTCTGCACGAGCGGGCGTTCCAGCCATTCCGCTAGCGTTTGTGCCAAGGCTCCGTCTCCCCGCTGAGGCATCGATCGGGATATGGGCGCATGCGCTGGTGCGAGCAAGTGGGTTGTTGCCCGCGTTGCCGACCAGGGTCTTACGCGGCTGCATTTCTCCGTGCCTAGGTCACTCGGCCGCTTCGGTAAGACCCAGAAAGCCTCCCGATTGCCGCTGCCAGTAGCGCGCATAAAGCCCGCCTCGCGCAATCAACGCATCGTGGTTGCCCTCTTCGACAATGCGGCCTTCGTCGAGCACGATGATCCGATCCATCCTTGCGATCGTCGAAAGCCGGTGCGCGATGGCGATTACTGTCTTGCCGTCCATTACACGCTCAAGCGCGGCCTGTATTGCCGCCTCGACCTCGCTGTCTAGGGCGCTGGTCGCCTCGTCTAGAACCAATATGGGTGCATCCTTCAAGATTGCCCTGGCTAGCGCAATTCTCTGACGCTGCCCGCCCGAGAGCTTGACCCCGCGCTCGCCTAGATGGGCACCATAGCCCGTGCGTCCTTTGTAGTCGCGCAACCCTTCGATGAATTCGTGCGCCTCCGCCGCGCGAGCGGCGGCGATGATGTCCGCTTTGGTCGCTTCTGGGCGGCCGTACCTTATGTTTTCGGCCGCTGGCCTGTTGAACATCGACACATCTTGCCGAACCACCGAAATCACTCGCCTTAGACCCGATTGCGTCAAGTCGCGAATATCGTGGCCGCCTAGAGTAATGCGCCCGCCCTCAGTGTCGTGGAGCCTGAGGAGAAGCGACACGAGCGTCGACTTCCCGGCCCCCGAGGCGCCTATCAAAGCAATCTTTTCACCCGGCGTGATCACAAGGTCGATCCCATCGAGCGCCGAGGCTTCGCCGCCATAGCCAAAGCGGACGCCTTCAAAACGGATTTCCCCCGCGCCCTCGGGCTCCTGGGCCCCCGGCCGGTCGGTAATGCCATGGGGCGGGGTAAGGGTTTGGATGCCGTCCTGCACTTCGCCGATATTTGAGTAAATGATGACGGCCACGCGCCCCAACCGATTCGTCACCATCCCCAATCGAGTGGAAATCATCGCCACCGCGGCGATATCCCCGGATGAAGCCTGACCAATCGACCACAACCAGAGAGCACCCAGGATCGACAGAAACGGCAAGATGCCGGACAGCGCTGTAAGGGTCAGCCGAAACCAAACCGAGAGCACACCAAACTCGATCGCACGGAGCCGGAGCACCTCGAGCGACGCCTCCGCAGCCTTATCCTCGGAGATATCTGACGCGAAGAGTTTGACGGTGGCGATATTGGTGATCGTGTCCACGATCTGCCCTGTCACGGCCGCGCGCGCCCCGGCCCGCGCTTTGGCGCGTTTCCGGACCTCGGGAATGAAGCGCGCCAACGCCCAGAAATAAATCGCTCCCCAGAGGGCGAAAACCAACAGAAGCCTCGGGTCCAGCCCACCGATGAGAACAAGCGCACCTAGGAACATCGCCAGCGCATAAATCCCGATATCGAGCGCTTCGGTCACCACCTGGGTCAGCGCCGTGGCGGTCTGGATCTCCTTTTGAGCGATCCGGCCCGCGAAATCATTCTCGAAATACCCCATCGAGTGCCCAAGCGTGTGCCGGTTAACGCGGGACAGGATCAGCGGGTAAAGATGCGGGCCGAGGAGAACGCCTGTCACCCCAGCGTCGGCGGCGAATAGGATCGGCCTAAGGATCAAGAGCATAACCGCGCCCACGACAAATACCGTGGCGAAGGGTCCCCAGAACGTCCCCGGTCCGGCTGCTTCTGCCCGGTCGATCGCCCAGCCTGTAAACCAAGCCGTAGACACCTCGATCAGCGCCGCAAGGACAACAATGACGCCCGACCAGAAGATCGCGCCCCAAGTCCCTCCAAGCGCCCATCGCGAGAACGCACCAAATGTTTGCGGCGGGGGCCCATCTGCTTCCGCATAAGGGTCGATCAGGCGCGTGAGGCGGTCGGGCAGGCTCACTCGGCCGCCTCCGTCGTACCAATGAAACCGCCCGATTGCCGATCCCAAACGCGCGCGTAGAGCCCTCCTCGCGCCAGGAGTTCGGTATGGCCGCCCTCCTCGGCTATGCGACCCTGATCAAGAACAATAATGCGGTCCATACGCGAAATCGTGGACAGCCGGTGGGCGATCGCGATCACGGTCTTGCCCTCCATGAGCCCGTAGAGCGTGTCCTGGATCGCCGCCTCGACCTCGCTGTCAAGAGCGCTCGTGGCCTCGTCAAGCAAGAGGATCGGCGCGTCCTTCAAGATGACCCGCGCCAGCGCAATCCGCTGACGCTGCCCACCCGAGAGCTTCACTCCCCGTTCGCCCACGTGGGCGTCATAGCCCTGGCGTCCTTCCGGGTCTTCGAGCTCGAGAATAAACTCGTGCGCTTGCGCCCTCTCGGCCGCCGCGATCATCTCGGCTTCCTTGGCCTCGGGCCGACCATACAGAATGTTGTCTCGTACTGAACGATGCAACAGCGAGCTGTCCTGCTGCACCATGCCAATCGATTGGCGCAGACTGTCCTGGGTCACGTTGGATACGTCCTGACCATCGATCTCGATCCGGCCCTGATCGGCATCGTAAAATCGCAAAAGAAGCTTGACGAGGGTCGATTTTCCGGCACCGGAGCGCCCTACGAGACCCACCTTTTCCCCTGGGCGGATGACCGTATCAAACAGCTCGATTCCGCCCTGTTCGCGGCCGTAATGGTGACCGAGCCCCACAAAGGCGATTTCTCCGTTTCGAAGGGTCAATTGCGATGCGTCCGGGTGGTCAACGAGTTCGATGGGCTGAGCGATCGTCTCCATTCCCTCGGCAATAACGCCCAGGTTCCGGAAAAACGACGTCAGTGCCCACATGATCCAGCCGGTCATGGCACTAAGCCGAAGCGCAAGTGCCGTCGCCGCCGCGACAACGCCGACGCTCGCGGTTCCTGCCTGCCAAAGAAAGACCGCCCAACCAACACAGCCGACGACAAGAAACCCGTTCAGGATCGTCAGGCAGACATCCATGATCGTATAGATCCGCATCTCCGCCTGGAACGTATCCCTCGAGAGGTCGATCGCTTCCTTCGCGAATGCCGTCTCTCGGTCATGGTGGGCGAACATCTTGACCGAATGGATGTTGGTATAGCTGTCCACAACGCGGCCGGTCACCGCGCTACGGGCGTCGGACGCCTTCTGCGAGGCTGGGCCAACCCGCGCCGTGGTCCACCAGACCAAGAGCCCATAAAGCGCAATCCAGATCAGAAGCGGCATCAAAAGCCGCGGATCTGCGTCACCCAAAAGAACTGCCGCTCCGACGAAATACGCAATCGCGAACGTGATTGCGTCGAAGACTTGGAACACCGCCTCTCCCGCAGCGGGCGGCGTCTGCATGATCCTGTTTGCGATCCGCCCAGCAAAGTCGTTCTCATACCAACCGATGGACTGGCGCAGAACGTGGCGATGGGCCCGCCAGCGGATCAGCGTCCCGAAGTTCGGCAGGATCGTGTTGTTCAGAAGGAGAACATCCAACGCCTGGACAACCGGACGGACAAGAAGGATGAACAGAACCACGAGCACCATTTCGGTCCCGTGCGTCTCCCAGAAGTTCTCGCGCTCGGTCTCTCCCAAGAGATCAATTAGGCGACCCATATAGGCGATCAGCCAGATCTCGATGACCGCAACAACAACCGAAACCGCAGCCGTCACGGCAAAGACCCCGGCAAACGGCCTGGAATAGTCTCTCATAAACGGCCAGAGACGCGTCGGCGGCCGGTCGGTCTCCTCGTACGCGACGTAGGGATCGACCAGGTTTTCGAAGAAGCGGAACACGGAGGTCACATTTTTGCGTGAGGGGAGTATATAGCGCGGTTTGCGCCTAGAGGAAAACCATCAACGCAGAAAAGGAGAGGAACACCGCTAAGACCCGCATGAAGACCGTCCAAGACGCCTGCGATCTTAATAGGATCGCCAGCAAGCTGCCGGCAACGCACCAAAAGACACAGACGATGCTATTGATACTGGAAAACGCGAATGCCAGCCGTGCGGCTTCCGCACTAGGGGATGCGTC
>JBCCKB010000176.1:0-7322 GCA_039027595.1 Pseudomonadota bacterium
ACCGTTGACCACAGCCAGCTCCCTGATAATGGGGGCAGGTACCCGATCTGCACTACGTCGACGTCCTGGACTTTCCTGCCGCCGGGCTCCAACACTCGCGACCCGCCTTCCAGAAACGCCGTCGCCTCAGCGTGGATCATTGTCGGAGCAACCCCAAACCGGCTCGCCCGAAAGGGGTAATCGCCTGCTCACCCTTCAGCGCGTCTATCGCCACCTTCGCCTTGAACTCCGGCAAATGGTGCTTCCGTTTCGACATCTCTGATCGCCTTTTCGTCGAATATCGGCAGACTGGAATTTATAGCCTGCGTCCGTGTCCGAGTCCCGGGGAGTAGCTCACTATAACGTGGACGAGCTAAAGGTCATTAAGCGCCGCGGCGTGAAGGGGTCCAACGGGATGCACAGGCCAATGCTGGTACCGCAAAGAGCCAATGAATGTCGCAGCCTTGATTTTGGCTCGGGCGCCCTCCGTGGCGGCGGCCTGCCTAAGGTGCTTGCAATTGCTGGTGCATTTGACCACCAACGCTTGGCATGGATCGAAGACACCGCAACGGCCGCCCTCCGTGTCACCCAGGACCCATGGCGATCATGGCTCGGTGAGCGCGGACCAAGATATTCGTCGGTGACATTGACGGCACGGAAATGATCGGCATGGCCGTCCTAGCTGATGCCGTACTACACGGGATCGACTCGTACTAAGTCGAGCCTGAGGAAGTGATGCCGAACACCTGAGTTGAGGCGCCAGAATAGCAACTTTAAAATTAGAAATCCGTCCAATCAGAGTCGAGGTTGGCTTCGTTCTCCACCGTGAATTGCGCGTCTGTTCCGGTTGCCAACATCGGCTCACGAGGTCTGTCGCTTTGAACCGGGCGCTCCGTTCTTGGTGCGCTAGGTTTGTCGTTCAATTTGAATTTCGCGACTGTGTCACTAAGCTCAATGCCCGCCGTCGAGAGCGCTTGCGCCGCAGCGGTTGTCTCTTCGAACATCGCCGCATTCTGCTGAGTAACCTGATCGAGTTGGTTCATGGCGTCATTGATTTCAGCCAGGCCGGTGGATTGTTCTTGAGCCGATGCTGCAATCGACGACACGTGTTCCGTGATGTCAGAAACCGACGAGACTATTCGCTCCAAGGCGGAGCCGGCATCTCCAACAAGTGTTACGCCTTGGTTTACGTGTTCACCCGATGCGGAGATAAGCGCATTGATTTCCCGCGCCGCTTCCGATGATCGTTGCGCCAGTGCGCGTACTTCGGACGCCACAACCGCAAAACCTCGCCCGGCATCTCCTGCTCTCGCGGCTTCAACTCCTGCATTCAGTGCGAGCAGGTTCGTCTGAAAAGCGATGTCGTCGATTACGCTTATGATGCTAGAGATCTTTGAGGACGATTCCGCGATCATTCCCATAGCGTCAACGGCGTCTCTGACAACGCCACCGGATTTTTCCGCATTCGATCGCGCTTCCAAAACCACTTCGTTCGCTTTTCGAGCCCCCTCCGCAGCGGAGTTCACCGAGGCCGTTAATTCCGTCAAGGCAGCTGCCGTCTCTTCGAGTGTCGCAGCCTGATGTTCCGTACGTCGAGACAGATCGTCTGCTGCTGAAGAAATGTCGGCTACATCCCCGCGAATCGCTGTTGAACGTGTTGCAACAGAAGACATGGTCTCAGACAGACGACCGAGCGCACCGTTGAAATCATGGCGAAGCTGGTCATGATCCTCTGAAAAAGGATCGTCCAGACGGACGGTCAAGTCTCCATCAGACAAGCCAGCTAGTCCTCCACGAAGAGCCTCAATCATGCGATCTTGCTCAATGCGCATCTGATCCTGTTTCTGCTTTGCAGATTGTACTTCTCGGCGTTGGGCAGACACATCCGATCCGATTAGCATAATCCTCCGGATCTCTCCCGACTTGCTGCGGATTGGCGTTAGTCCACCGACGAAGAAGCTCCGTTCGCCCGAAGCAGAAGCGATCTGGAAGTCTCCAAAGACGGCATCGTCGATTTGATCCATTGTCTCGCCGCTTTCGCTAAGGACGAGATCAGAGATCAATCTGCCTGAAAGCTCCGAGACCGAAGCGCCCGCCATTGACGCGACAACGTCGTTGGCCGAGATCATGCGTCCGTCACCAGAGAATTCCGCCATGGCCTGGCGCGTTTCAAACGTCTCCAGAACCGCGGAGTTCCGGCGCTCCGCAGTAACGTCCTTCCATTCGACGACATACCCCATCCGAGCCCCGTCAGGACCGTCAATTGGTGAGATAGTTAGACCGAAGACGGCATCGCCGAGCTCCAGCTCAGCACCGTGATCATTGTCCAGGGCTGCGAGCATCTTACGCTGCATCTCCGGCTTCTTGTGGAATGTGTCTATGTTGCTGCCGACAACGCTGTCGAGATCGAACGCGGGAACACTGCTTTTCATCGAATTCTGATGATGCTTTGCAAGGTCCAAGTAAGAGCCATTGGCGTAAACAATGTTGAAGTCCGCATCCGCGATCATGAGGCTGGCGGAGCTGCTGTCAAACCCCGCACCCTTGAAGGCAGCTTCCTTGGCCGTCTCCGCTGCATCGGCAACTTTGTCTCGAAAGCTCTCGAGTGCGCGCGCCACCACTCCGATCTCATTGCCTCTGCGATACTGCGGAATCTCAATATCATATCGCCCTTCCGCGACGTCTTGCATGGCAAGGGCAATGGCCTTGAGAGGTTTGGCAATCATGTGTTTGAGCGCAAAGGATATTGCCAAGAGAAGAACCGTTAGTACCGCTCCGCCGTAAGCCAGCGACCGCGTCTTCTGCTGCGCGATGTCTGCTTGTACCGCCCCAGCGCTCCAGTGAATGGCAATGGCGCCGATCGTCTCTTCGGCCTGCCCGAACAGCACAGGTGCGGCGTAGGACAAGTGCTCTTCATCCGAGGTACCGGTGCCCTCGACCAGCGCCCTCTGAGCGACATCTCGTGTAACTCCGACATCTGCGCCCGCGTTTGCTGTCGATGCCACAATCTCACCATTGGCATCAATTACGATCGCGGTATCAACTTTCTGATCGAGCTGCTCGACAGTCCGATCAAGGAGTGCTTGAAGATCGTCGGTTTTTCCAAACTTCAAAGCGCCCGCGCCTTCTTGTGCAAGAAGGAACGTGTACTCTGCTCCGAGTGTTGCGACGACCCCGCGCGCGACACCCGAAGCGACCTGCATTGCGTTGATAGTCAGGACAGCTGTGGTGGTCACCGAGACAAAGGCCACGAGGAAAAGGACGCGCACATAGATCGAGTCGCTCAACCGCATTTTCATTTTCTTTGCCATTCTCGATCCTCCTCGACCCTGGTAGCGCGCCCTCGTCAGGGCTTAGAAAAAGACCTCGGCGTTTACGCCGACCGTCATGGCGCCGACGACTTCGCTGGTGTTTGGGTCAACCACGGTGAAGGAGATCTGTCCCTGGTAGCTTTGACTTGAATCGTCAAACTCAATCTCACCGAAATGTACGGCGCCGGCGCCGTTTGGATAGGTTTCGGTAAACTTCGCTTCGTCGCCTTGCCAATAGTCCGATGTGACATCTGACGCCGCAACGTTTAGACCACGGGCATCCATAGCAAAGACTTCGGTGATGACACCGCCGGCATCGTTCACGACGCTGCGCAAAAATTCTGAGGCGTCATTGTTGAGCACCGGACCAATGATGCTGCTGTCTGCGGTACCAATCTGAGCGCGCCACTCCAGATCCATCTCATCAATCTGGGATTGGCTATACCCTTGAGTTTTCGCGTTCTGGGCACGAATTGCGTCCACAAGAACGGGGTTGTTGGACCAGGTCGAAATCTCGGTTTCAAAGTAGGCACGCATCTTCGGGGTCACGTCCTGAGCGACGGCGGGCGATGTCAGAAGCGCAAAAGCAAGTACGAATACGGAACGTTTCATCGGTATCCTCATCCTATCGAGTTCCGCCGGGCTCATTCCGGCGGCCTCCAGATACGCGCGATGAATTGCCTGACCCTTAACAGCCGAGCATGAATTGATGATGAGACCGAAGGATCGGGTTCGAGGCCGCCGGTGGGACCCGTTGCTAGCCCTATGAGCCTCGCTAATTCGAGAGGGTCATGTGGCGTGCGCGGGCACCGCGTTCAATCGCCGCCGCGTGGAGGCGGTCAATGTTTAGCTCGTAACGAATTTCCTCAAGTAAGCGAAGCTCGGTTTCCCGAAGTGTTCCATCGGCCGCGGCAATATCACAGGCAAGGGCATAGGCCGTCTCGTGGAGACGCTCGGGGAGGTTCGCGCGCACGAGACCGAAGAGAGCGTCAAGACCTTCTTCATCGGCAAAAAGGTCGAAAACCGTGCGGGAGACGGTGCCAATCCTGTCGACGTCATATCCTGCAAATATTGGAAGATGGTCGACGATTCGCTCAATGGCCACAAGCTCCGAGGTTCGGATGGTCTCATCGGACGCAGATACGGCAACCATCACGGCGACGAGTGAGTCCTGCGGCGTCAGGGAATGGGGAACATCGTTCAAAATGAGCGTCCTTGGTGGGATATTAGGACAATATTGACCGGGGCGGTCGGCGGCAATAGGTAGCGAGGCCCATCTCTTGCCAGGGGTGGCAGATTGTAAGGGAACCACAACGATGTCCGATCTCAGATCGTCTGCGATGGCCTCAAAAGCCTGGCCATTCGAAGAAGCGCGAAAAGTCCTGAAGCGCTACGAGACCGCACCTCCCCAGAAAGGATATGCTCTTTTTGAAACTGGCTACGGACCGTCTGGGCTGCCCCATATTGGCACGTTCGGTGAAGTTCTCCGGACGACCATGGTTCGGAGGGCATTCGAAGTAATCTCGGACATTCCCACGAAGCTCATCTCGTTTTCCGACGATATGGACGGCATGCGCAAAGTTCCCGAGAACGTGCCAAACCCTGAGGCCCTTGAAGCCTACATCCAGCAACCCTTGACGAGCGTCCCAGACCCCTTCGGAACCCACGAGAGTTTCGGCGACCACAACAACGCGATGCTCCGGCGGTTCTTGGACACCTTCGGGTTCGACTACAATTTTCAGTCAGCGCGGGACTTTTACCGCTCCGGCGAATTTGATGAGACACTGCTTCTCGCGGCCGAGCGCTATGACGCGCTGATGGAGGTGATGTTGGCGTCTCTTCGGGAAGAACGTCAGCAGACCTATTCGATCTTTCTCCCGATCAGCCCGACGACGGGTCGCGTGCTTTATGTGCCGATAAAGGACGTGAACGGTGCAACCGGCGAGATCACGTTCACCGATGAAGACGGCACGGACGTAACGCTACCGGTCACGGGAGGACACGTTAAGTTCCAGTGGAAGCCGGACTTCGGCGCACGTTGGGCCGCGCTTGGGGTGGATTTCGAGCCGTACGGAAAGGAGCACGCGCCGAATACGCCGATTTACTCGAAGATCTGCCGGATCCTAGGGGGCACTCCTCCCGAGGTCTTTACCTATGAGCTATTTCTAGACGAGGTCGGCGGGAAGATCTCCAAGTCAAAGGGCAATGGCCTCTCTATAGACGAGTGGCTGACCTATGCCGCCACAGAATCCCTGAGCTACTACATGTATCAGAAGCCGAAGACAGCGAAGCGTCTGTCGTGGGACGTGATCCCTAAGGCGGTGGACGAATACCACCAGCAGCTTCGCGGATTTCACGGGCAAAGCTCCGAGCAGCGGCTCGCCAACCCCGTGTTCCACATCCACGGGCACAACCCTCCGTCCTCCGACATGGTGGTTTCCTTCGCGATGCTCCTCAACCTCGCTTCCGTGTCAGGCGCCGAGGACAAGGAGACACTTTGGGGATTTATCCGACGCTACGCTCCGGAGGCATCCCCGCAAGAAAACCCGCAGCTTGACGAGGCGGCCGGGTTCGCTGTGCGCTATTACACTGATTTCGTGAGACCCGAAAAAGTGTACCGCGCTCCGAACGACCTCGAGAGAGCGGCGATGCAGGACCTTGGCGAAAGGCTCAAGGACTTTGAAGACGGACCGGACGCAGAAGCCCTACAATCGTTAGTTTTCTCGGTTGGGAAGGAGCATGGCTTCGATCCGCTTCGCGATTGGTTCAAGGCGCTTTACGAGGTTCTTCTCGGGTCCTCGCAAGGCCCACGCTTTGGCGGTTTCATAGCCCTTTACGGAGTCGAGGAAACCACTGCACTGATCGAGGCGGGGATTTCGGGAAATTTGAGGTCGGGCTAAATGGGCAACGGACAAAAGGAGCCCACCAGTCACAGCGTTTCACACTCTGGCTAAGCTGTGCAAAGGTCCGTGGCACGAGACCTAAGCAATAGGATGGAGCTCATGTCCGAGAGCGTGACGCTTGTTGAAGTCCATGCCGATGTTGCTGTGCAGCGCGCTACGGACGAGGCGCCCGACTACTCTCCTGTAGATGATGAGCCGAATCCAGTGCCCGAGCCCGCCAGCGATGAGACAGTCATCGGTGTCGATTTGGAACTGGCGGGGACCCTTGCGCAAAACGGAATTGGGCTCGGCGGGCTGGGACTAGGTACGGGCTTGATCGCGGGCTGGGCTGGTGCTGGGGGAATAGCTGGACTGGCTCATGTTGAACATCAGAACCTTGTTGGCCTCGGTCTTGCCGGTGCCAGTGCACAGGGCTTAACGGCAACTCGGTTTGTGCCGGGATACGGGCTTGCCGCTCTCTCCGGCAACTCGACGTTTCGGGGCGCGGGGATCACGGCTCTTGGTATAGGGGGCGCATCACCCACCGGTGCACTGCCTGAAGGCGATCTCGGATCATCCGAGGTGAACACCGCCTCGGTTCAGGCCGCCTGGAAAAAGTATGAACTTGAGCTCGCTGAGCGGCGCATCAGGATAAGCGGGCTGGCTGTCGAAGGTCTGGAGCAGTCCCTAGCGATAGCAGATATGAAACTGACGGGACACGCGGCGGTTGGTTTTGACGTTCTGCAGATGACCTTGGGCGGTGCCAGCTTCGCGCACGCATTGCAAAAAGAGGGTATGACGCCGGGCGCGGCCCTCGCCGGCGTCGGGTTCGCGGCCGATGCGCTCACGGTGGCCGCGCATGCCATCCCCGGGCTCAAGGCGATTGTGCCTTATGCGAACGCGGCATCATTTGTTGTGAAGGTGATCAAGGAAGTTCGCCGGGATAGACCCCAGTTCGAAGCACCAGGGCACTTCACGAGCAGCCGGGACCCTGCATCGGGCAGTACCTCGGATGACGAGGGCTATCGCCGGATCGACTTTATCATGCGCTAAATGCCGTTAGGCCGAGTTCACTAGTTTAGGCAGATGAACCGAACACCTCACTCGGCCTAGCGTCTCGGACTATCCACTGGGACGTGCAACCCGCGAC
>JBCCKB010000177.1:0-7306 GCA_039027595.1 Pseudomonadota bacterium
CCCATGGAAGACAAGGCCACCGTTGATTGGGACCGAGCGAAATCCATGGTGCTTGACGCCTATGCGGGCTTTGCACCAGAGATGGCCGAAATCGCGCAGCCCTTCTTCGACAAGGGCTGGATCGACGCGGGCGTAAAGCCCGGGAAGGCACCCGGCGCCTTTGCCCACCCCACGGTGACAGAGGTGCATCCTTACGTGATGCTGAACTACCTTGGAAAACCGCGCGATGTGATGACATTGGCCCATGAGCTGGGCCACGGCGTCCACCAGGTTCTTGCGGCGGGCCAGGGCGAGCTCCTCTCTTCGACGCCCCTCACCCTTGCAGAGACCGCGTCTGTCTTTGGCGAAATGCTTACGTTCCGCAAGCTTCTGTCCGAGGCTGCGGATCCCGCACAAAAGAAAGTGCTCCTGGCGGGCAAAGTCGAGGACATGATCAACACGGTCATTCGTCAGATCGCGTTCTATGATTTTGAGTGCAAGCTTCATGAAGCGCGCCGCGCCGGAGAACTCACGCCGGACGACATCAACGCGCTCTGGATGAGCGTGCAGGGCGAAAGCCTCGGGCCGGCATTTACGTTCATGGACGGTTACGAGAGCTTCTGGGCCTATATCCCGCATTTCGTGCACTCACCATTCTATGTCTATGCCTATGCATTTGGTGACGGGCTCGTGAACGCGCTTTACGCGGCCTATGAGGACGGCACGCCGGACTTCCAAGACAAGTACTTCGACATGCTCCGAGCGGGTGGCTCGAAACACCACAAGGACCTGCTCGCGCCCTTTGGGCTCGACGCGTCCGATCCGACGTTCTGGGACAAGGGCTTGGGCATGATCGAGGGATTTATCGACGAGCTTGAGGCGATGGAGGGGTAAGGACGAGCGCCCATCTCTCTCCTTTGCGCCCGTGGAACGTTCGAGGACAAGCGGAGAACGTGGGCCTTGGGCCTTGGGCCTTTCGTCGTCCGGGGCTAGTCGAAAATCTCGTCGATCAGTTGAACTAGATCGGCGTCGCTCCGGGTCGCGGGTTCGCTTGAGGGCGCTCCCTGACCCGCGACATACAGCTCAATGCGGCCAGGATCGGGCCGCGTTGACGCCCCAGTGAAGTCGCGTGCCTCCCCACCTGCATCCGCCGCCAATCGCTGTGCGGCCTCGCGGTCGGCCGAGTGATAGTACCGGACATGGGTCGCGCTCACGGCGAAGGGAACCTGTCCCACCCCGTCAATCCTCCAGGGCGCGGCCTCTATGCCGGACACCACGCTCGAGACCCGCTCGCTGTTTGCCGAACTCGATGGCACGAAAATGCGCACGAGCGTATCCGCTGTCCCAAGCGCTTCGGCGACCAGGGCGTCGGTAATGTCCCGGGGCTCGGTAATAGGCTGCTCATCGGCCAGGGGCGGCGCCGGAACTTGTGGCAACGCACCTCCAATTGCGGTGCCGGGCGTATTCGGGCGGGCAAGGCTGATGTCTCGGGGCGCACTCGCCGGAATGGGCGGCGCGGGCACCGAACGCACCGGCGTGATCGTTAGGACCGGCGTCCCAAGCTCCGTCACAGAAAGCGCGGAATGCGTCAGGGGCGGTTCGTCACGTTGCAGCAAGAGCATCGCAACCGCCAGAGCCGCGGCCACCAAGCCGCCATATGCCAGCGGGCGGAGCGCGAGGCGCCGGGAGCTTTGTTCAGCAGTGTCTGGCGTCTGACGCGCTGACAGATCGGCGCTGGCAACGGTATCTGGCTTCGGGACCGGCGAGCGTTGGTCGCTGCCCAATAACAAGGGCGGCGGCTCGGACCCGGCTTCCGACGGCATCACGGCGGACAGCGCGACCGGCGCCCGCGTCGTCGACCGCGTCGCAAGGACGACCGCCCGGCGCCGCCGGGCATCAGCAAGACGTTCTTCCAGCGTCATGGCCGCAATACCCCCCTTGAGCTCATGCGGCGCGGGGGGCCCTCGCACACAGGGCCCTTGGGAACTCACTAACACCCGATAGTAGGATCTATGTGGATAACAGAATTTTCTAGGTCGATTAAGCAATTTAGCGCTCGATGCGGAGATCTGTGACCTGTGCGCCGCACACTTCTAAGGAGCAATTGACGCCTTTAAGTGGTACGAGCCGGCCCCGAACGGTTATCGGAGGCCCCGAGGCAATCAAACTTGAACTTTATTTTATAAGAATTTGATTTTTATTATCTATTGAGAGGATTTTTGTGTACGCACCGCGCGCGGGTTACTCTTCGGATCCAACGGGCGTCCCACGGACATAGAGCTCGATATAGCCCCTTGGTGGCGCCACTCCGGAGCGGCCAAAATTGCGCGCATCTCCGCCGAGAGCGCGGGCAAGACGGTTCGCCTCGGCCCAATCCTGGCGATGAAAGTAGCGCGTATGGGTGGACCGAATCCGGTAATCAACCTCGACGAGGCCGTCGACCCGGCTCGGACCGGCGAGGATCCGTTCACTGGCGCGTGCCTCGACGCCGGGAGGCGCGCCAGCAGGGACGAAAATGCGCACGTTGTATCTCGCGCCTGCTCCTGCTTCCGTGCCATCGCTGGGCGCGAACCCTGGTGCGACGGCGGGTTCTTGGCGCGCGAGGAACGCGGGCAAGGACTGAAGACCAGAGGGATGGGATACCGGCGCATGGTCCGCTGGCGCGCTGACGGGTTTTGCCTGCGTCGCGCCCGTGCCCGCGAACGCCGAGCCCTCCGGCGCTTCCAGGCGGTCTTGGGCGGGGGCGAACGTCGCCCGCTGGAGGTAGTCTTGAACATACGGCGCCCCGGCCACCGCAAGCGCGACAAGAACCAGCACGCCAAGACCCCAGGCGATGAAGGTCGCGGGTTCGCGTTGCGGGATTTGGCGCTCCGGGCGCGGGTCAAGCGACCGGAACGCGGCATCGCCATAGGTCGGATCATGCGGACCGCCCCGTCCGCCTCCAGCTTCAGGTGTCGTCAAAATAATCGACCGGGTCACGATCGCCGTCCGCTCTCCCCTGAGGGCCGCAATCCGCTCGAACGACGAACGCGCCCGGTCAACGATGTTGCGTGAGGGCGGGACCCAACGCTCGGTGTCACCTGGCGGAACCTGTCCGTCGCGCAGACCGACCCAACCGTCGCGCGAAAGTCCATAGTCGCCGATCCCGCCGTCCGTTTGGGCGCGAAGCCTCGGCCCGGGAAGGGAACTCAGCCCGGCATCCTCCCGTCCCTGTGCGCGTCGGCGGCTGTTGATGTGGGTCACCCCTTTGCGATGATCCTCGTCCGGCGAGCCGTAGAGGAGCTCGGGCGCCGACTGGGCCTTGGGTCGCACGCGCGGCGTCTCGCTCTCCTCGGGAGAAGAGCCTTCGCTCGCGCCCATGTCCGGCGCGGTGTCCATTCTGGCAAGAGATTGCGTAAGAGGCCCGGTGACCGCCCCATCGGGCACATCGCCGCTCTCCTCGGCCGGCGGCGGGCTAAAGCGACCGGGTTGATGGCGCCGCTCCTCCTCGGGCAGGGACTCCTCGGAAATCATGTCATCTTGCGGAAGCGCCAACTCGAGAGGGTTTGGTTCCGGCAGCTTCGGCCGCTCGGGCTCGGGCGGCCGCCCGGCCAGTGCTTCGGCCCGCCGCTTGCGGGCCTCCTCAAGACGCGCGTCCCAGTCCATGTCGTTGAGCTTGGCGCTCAACTGGGACCCAAGATCGCCGCCCGCGTCGCTTGGGGCACGCTTTTGCGTCACAACGTACTCCCCTTGGCAGACATGTCCTTTCTCTCCGGCACCGATTCTCAACCCGCTACGCGACAAAATCGGGCAGCCACGCCACCCGAAGCAACCAGAAGGGTAATACCAAAGAACCAACTGTCAGCTAAGCTCTTTTTGGTCACACAGCCCCAGTGTGGCGGCAATGGCATGCCAGGAGGCGAATTGACCACCCATGTGATGCTTGACGCGCCGAGGTTGGCCGCTTAGGGCGCCCATGGCCATTCGGGACCGGCGATGGCGTCGCTGGGGCTCTCTCGGGGCCGGCCCGGCCTCCGATCTGGAGGCTCGGCCCCTTGGTCCTGAACGCCCGGACGCCCCTGACCCGGCGCGGGCCGGGACACAGCAGACGAGCGCAAAACAGCCATGTCAGATCTTTCCAAACGCCCCGATACCTTCATTCGCCCCAACGGCGCAAAGGCACCGCTACCTTTTTCCGCGGAAGAATATAATCGAAGGATCAAGAGCTTGAGGGGCATTCTGCAAGCTCATGATGTGCCATGCGCGGTTCTGACGTCGATGCACAACATCGCCTATTACTCCGGCTTTCTCTACTGCGCGTTTGGTCGGCCCTACGCGCTTGTGGTGACCCAAGACACGGCAACGACCGTCACAGCAAATATTGATGCCGGGCAACCATGGCGCCGCTCACATACAGAAAACGTGATCTACACCGACTGGCGGCGAGACAATTTCTGGCGGGCAGTCCGGGACCTAACCGGACCCTCGGGACGCGTCGGGATCGAGGCCGATCACCTGAGCGTGCATCAATCCCGGACCCTGGAGGAGTTTCTCGGCGCGCCCGAGATGGTTGACATCGCCCCGGCCACTATGACTGCAAGGATGATCAAGTCGGCCGAGGAAATCGCATTGATCCGGGAAGGCGCGCGGATCGCGGATATCGGGGGCGCGGCCGTGCGCGACGCGATCAAGCCTGGAACGCGCGAAATCGATGTGGCCATGGCGGGCCGCGACGCGATGGAGGCCGAAATTGCCCGCACGTTCCCGGAGGCCGAGTACCGCGACACCTGGGTATGGTTTCAATCGGGCATCAACACCGATGGTGCCCATAACCCAGTGACGGGCCGGGTTCTGAAGGCGGGGGATATTCTAAGCCTCAACGCGTTTCCGATGATTTCCGGGTATTACACGGCCCTGGAGCGGACGCTGTTTCTGGGAACGCCGGACCCAGACAGCCTGCGGCTTTGGGAGGCCAATGTCGCCGCGCATGAACTTGGCCTCTCGCTCATCCGGCCGGGGGCGACCTGTTCAGGGATCTGCGCGGAACTCAACCGGTTTCTCGCCGATGCCGGTCTCTTGGAGTACCGCTCCTTTGGCTATGGTCATTCTTTTGGCGTGCTGTCCCATTACTACGGACGGGAGGCGGGACTTGAGCTGCGCGAGGACATCGACACGGTTCTGGAACCCGGCATGGTCGTGTCGATGGAGCCGATGCTTTGGGTTCCCGAAGGCCTTCCCGGGGCTGGTGGATACCGCGAGCATGATATTTTGGTGTTGGGCGCGGATGGCGCGGAGAATATCACCGGGTTTCCCTACGGACCGAACGCCAATACCGTTCCAGTGATATAGGTTCGGTGGGTTTCGCGGCCCCTGGCCCGCGACCGGGGCGAGGGGGCCGTCTGCCCCCTCGCGCTCCCCCGAGGATACTTGAAAAGAGAAGACGCGCTCAAACCTGGGCGCGCCGCGCAGGTCGGCATTCCTTAGTCGCGTCGCCCACCGGGTTGCACGCGCGCGCTCGAGAGACTAAGCGCGGCCAATGCAATTGCGATGGCCAACATGAGTTCCGTTGTCACCGTTTCAAGGCTGACAAAGACCTATCCCGACGGTCTGACCGCGCTAAACGGCGTCGACCTGGAGATTGTCGAGGGAGAGATCCTCGCGCTTCTGGGTCCGAACGGGGCGGGCAAGACAACGCTGATCTCGACAATCTGCGGGATCGCGTCCCTGTCGTCGGGCACCATTACCGTCGGCGGACATAACATCGCGGACGACTTCCGCGCGGCGCGCGCGCTGATTGGCCTTGTTCCCCAAGAGATTCGCCTGGAGCCCTTTGAACGGGTCTCCAACACGGTTCGGTTTTCCAGGGGCTTGTTTGGCCGGCCAAGGAATGATGCCCGTATCGAGGAAGTGCTTCGCGCGCTCGCCCTCTGGGACAAGAGGGACAGCGAGATTAGGGCGCTCTCGGGCGGCATGCAGCGCCGGGTGCTCATCGCCAAGGCGCTTGCCCACGACCCCCGGGTGCTGTTTCTCGATGAACCCACGGCGGGTGTTGACGTCGAGCTTCGCCGCGAGATGTGGGAGCTGGTGCGGCGGCTGAAACAGGATGGTGTCACAATCATCCTGACGACGCATTACATCGAAGAGGCCGAAGCGATTGCGGACCGGATTGCCGTGATCTCCAAGGGCGAGATCCTGCTTGTCGAGGAAAAGGACCGGCTCATGGCGCGTCTTGGCCAAAAGGAGCTCACGATCGAGCTGAACGCGCCCATAGCTCAAATTCCAGAGCGCCTTGCGAGCTACGGACTTACGCGGGGCCGTCGCGACGACACGCTCGTCTACACCTACAGCCGGCAGGGCGACCGGACCGGCATCACCCGGCTCCTGAATGATCTGCAGGCCGAGGGCCTCAAGCTCCGCGATGTATCGACGCGCGAGTCATCTCTCGAAGAGATCTTCGTGGGCCTTGTCGCCAGCGGACATGATGGAGAGGCTCCATGAACCTCGAGGCCATTCGCGCAATCTACCGCTTCGAGATGTCGCGCACGTTTCGAACGCTGCTCCAGTCAGTTGTCTCGCCGGTTCTGTCCACCTCGCTTTACTTCGTGGTGTTCGGCGCGGCGATCGGCAGCCGGATCGATGAGGTCGAGGGCGTGAGCTATGGCGCCTTCCTCGTGCCCGGTCTTATTATGCTCACCGTTCTGACGCAGTCTGTGACCAATGCGTCCTTTGGGATCTACTTTCCCAAATTCATCGGGACAATCTACGAGCACCTCTCCGCGCCGGCCTCGTTTCTGGAGATCACCGCCGGCTATGTGCTTGCCGCGGCGACGAAGTCGTTTTCCATAGGCCTCATTATCCTCGCGACCGCATTTTTGTTCGTGGACCTGAGCATCGCCCACCCCGTGGCGATGATCGTGATCCTGCTGCTAACCTGTATCTCCTTCAGTCTTTTGGGCTTTATCATCGGCATCTGGGCCCGAAACTTCGAGCAACTACAGCTCGTACCGCTTTTGATCATCACGCCGCTGGTGTTCTTGGGGGGCTCATTTTATTCCATCTCGATGCTGCCAGAGCTTTGGCAGACGGTGACGCTTTTCAATCCTGTGGTCTACCTCATCTCGGGGTTCCGTTGGGCGTTCTTCGGTCTCGCGGATGTCGCTTTGGGTTGGAGCCTCCTGGCGATCGTTGTCTTCATGGGGCTCTGCCTTTGGGCGATATGGTGGATCTTCAAGACCGGATGGCGCCTCAGGGAGTAGGTCCTGTCCCAAGGTTGCGCGCCCTAGCGCGGCGATAAGAGCCGCCCCTTCCGGCGGCGCACCATCACGCGCGTTTTGATCAGACCTCGGAC
>JBCCKB010000178.1:0-7297 GCA_039027595.1 Pseudomonadota bacterium
AAGATGTTTGGATGGTGATCCGTTGCGGCCAGGGTGACAAGGGTCGGGTCTATCCAGTCGACCGAATGGGGCGCTTGGTCTTGCCCGACGCGCGCGCTCCCTCCACATAGTCATGGCGAAAGGAGCGATCGGCTGATGACGGAAACTCAGGTTCAATGGGGTTTTCAAGGGGCGCTGCTCGCTGTTGTTTTGGCCGGTAGTGCATTCGCTGCCGAGCCGGACGCCGCACAAGTCAACGCGCTTAGGGCCTGCATCTCCGGAGCCGAGGAGCCATTTGAGACATGCCTCGACAGTCTCGCCGCCGCGTGTCGTGCGGCGCAAGAAGGGGGTGAGACAACGCTTGGTTTGACGTTTTGCAATGCGACCGAAACGGCGGCGTGGGACATTCTCTTGAACGAGGAATATCGCGCGACCCGAGCTTGGGCGGAAGCGCGCGACGCGGACGAGCGCGCTTATTTCCCGGAGTTCGCAAACCTGGCAGATGCACTCTTGGAGGCGCAGAGGGCATGGATCGCCCACCGGGATGCTGAGTGCGGACTCGCCTATGCAATGTGGGGTTCGGGCAGCATGCGCCATATCGCTGGAACGGGGTGCGTTTTGGAGATGACGGCGCGCCGGACGCTCGAACTGAGGGCGCTCCGAGGGGGGATGCTGTGACACGCCAGGTCTATATTGCGACCGTGCTAGCTGAACAGGACGCCTATCGCGCCGCCGCGCCTGCGTCGCTCCCTCGGGCTGTTCGAGCCTTGGCACAGCCGGTGGCCGCGCTCACTCAGCGCCTTATTCCGCCCGAAGCGGTCGAGATGGCGCTGATGGCGGCGGATTGGGCAGCCGCCACTTCGATCCGCAAGGCTGCGATCGGGCACGACTTTTCAGACCTCGAGGCTTGCGATGGCGCGGCCACGGATATCCGTCGTTGGGCCCTGGGCTATGCGGCGACGGGCGGTGGTGCGGCCGGGGCCCTGGGGATTGCGGGGCTGGCCGTGGATGTGCCTGCAACAATTACGCTGGCGCTTCGGACCGCGCGATTGACCGGATTGTCGTACGGTTTTGGCGGTGAAGGGACTGCGGAGCGTGTCTTCATTCTTGATACGCTGGAACTCGCAGGGGCGAATTCGGCCGAGGAAAAGCGTGCCGCGCTCGAGAGGTTGAGCGCGGACAGAACTGACCTGCCCGCTGAAAGCTGGGGGAGAATTGTCAAGCTGACGGGGCAAAGCGCCGGAGCTCAGGCCGCGGCAAAACGCGTGGCTCAAGCCCTGGGCGCCAACCTTTCGCTTAGAAAAGTAGGCCAGCTTACGCCCCTCGTTGGCGCGGCGATTGGCGCAAGCGTGAACGCCGCCTTTCAAAACGATGTGGCCCGCGCTGCCCAACACGCGTATCGCGAACGCTGGCTTGCGGTGAACGAAGGCCTTGTTCGGGGTGAGTTGACCGGTCCGGGAGACAAATCGGCATGACACGCCTTACCTTGGCCGAGGCACGTGCACGTTATCCGGGGGCAGAGACCTTTACATTTGGCGACAGCAAGGCGCTGTCCGACCAGCTCTTAGAGCTTGTCCGATCAGGCGCGAAAACCGCAACCTGTGGCGCGATGCGGGAGTTCGAGGAAGAGGGTGCAGCGCTTCCGGTTCCGGGCCGCCAGGACATCGCGCTCGAGTGGGACGGGAGGCCCGCCCTTCTAATCGAGACCCTCGACGTCGAACAGCGGCGGTTCCGCGAGGTGGATGCGGCCTTCGCACTGGCCGAAGGGGAAAATGACGGCTTGGAAGGCTGGCGCGACGCACACCGTCGGTACTTTGAACGCAACGGAGGTTGGGATCCAGAAATGCTCCTGGTTTGCGAGCGCTTCCGGATGGTTGTCGATTTCGCGTGAAACACGCGGTTCATGAGAGCCGATAGATTACCCTTCTAGAGCTCGGCGCGCCGAATCCGCCCTGCGATCGATTTGGGGATGCCGTTTTTGCCCTCCCCACGTGTCGTAGGCGCATTTAACGCGCATTCGTGGGAATTCGCGATCGATTAACGCTCCTCTCACTCGGCATTCACGTCGATTGGGGCAGTGTACGAATCAACCCAGCACGATACCTTCGGTGTTCATTTTTGGGGTGCGGGCTGGGGGGTGTACGTTTCAAGGTTTCTCTCATGGAGAGCATTTTTGAAGTAGTTGTTTATTTCGGCTTGTGTGTCCCTTTTTCGCCCCCAACGTGGTTCCCGACCAGCGCACGAAACTGCGCTGCGGGGGCGAAAAAGGGAATTGATCATCCGAGGTCGGGCGTCCCAGGTCCGGCCTCAGTTAATCCCTCCCGTCCGGGCCGCCTTCTCCCAGCGGTCCCGGGCGGGGGCTGTTTGCGCAGTATCTAACGGCGTCCGCACGACTTGAAGGGCACATCTCGGGTGCGCCATTGACCACCCTTTAGCCCGAGCTTAGACCAAGACGCACACAAAACGGAGTGCCGGCCCGTGGACGACCTTCTCAGGGACTATCTTCCGATCCTTATCTTCTTGGCGCTCGCAATCGGGCTCGGGCTCGTTTTGATCCTGGCTGCTGCGGTGGTCGCAATTCAAAACCCCGATCCGGAGAAGGTCTCAGCGTATGAATGTGGGTTCAATGCCTTCGACGATGCTCGGATGAAATTTGATGTCCGCTTCTACCTCGTGTCGATCCTGTTCATTATCTTTGATCTAGAGATTGCGTTTTTGTTCCCTTGGGCGGTGGCGTTCGGTGACCTCTCAAACGCAGCTTTCTGGTCGATGATGGTCTTTCTAGGGGTTCTGACCGCGGGTTTTGCCTACGAATGGAAGAAGGGCGCGATGGACTGGGAGTGAAATTCCATCGGCACCATACCCAGGTGCGCTAAATCTGGGTGCGTTATCGATATGGCTTCCGAGGACTCGATATACCCGTGATGGACCGCGCCTGTTTGCGCGGCCCCAGAAATTCAAGCAATGGGCTCAAGTTACCCGCGGCGACGGCGCGTCGCAGCCAGCCCCGTGAGACCCGCGAGAAGCAAAAGCGCTGATGCGGGAAGCGGCACGGGTGCCATGTCTTTGCCGTCAAAACCACCGGTTATGCCTGCGCCAGCCATGGGCGAACCATTGTCAGTCGTGGTCTCCGAAAAACCGGTGAGCCTTAGATCATCGCTGAGGATCGAGCAAAGCGCGTCGGATGTGGCGCATTCGCTTGGCAAAAGAGACAGTTCGGCACCTTGAGCCTCGAATTGCGAGCTCAGAAGACCACTGGTGGTGCCTTGGGCTAAACCCGTGCCGGAAAACGTGTCGGCCGGGAGAACGGAGGCAAACACCAAATCGCCACCCGGCACGGTTCCCTTCGCCAGAACGGCGTCGAATGTTCCAGGACCGGCGGTCGACATCACGTTGTCATAGACTTCAATGACCGGATCGACGGCGGCGACGTCAATCCCTTCACCCAGCACGGAGAAGCGCAGCTCGGTGAGGAAATAGGCCTGGAAGCTGCCGCCCGAGATACTGCCGAGCGCGTCGATTGCGCCGCCGAGCGAGCTATCGATCACGCGACCGATTGACGGGACGGTCCCGGCATCGGGGTCGCCGGCGATGGTGACGGTCACTGGTGCGTTTATGACATCGGGGAAGCCGACTTGTTCTGTAACCGATCCCTCGAACGTGGCAGTCACAACGATCGCCTGCGCGCTGGTGCCCAAAACAGTAGCCGCGGCGGCAGTCGTCAATAATCTCCTAATCGCCATTAGATCCTCACCGTTTAAGATGACAGACCACATAGGTCCGCCTTAGATTTACCTTGTTGGTTGGGAAAATAGCTAAGCTGCTTGACGGAAAAACCGCATACCTGGAAACAGTCTGTCGCGCGCACCCCGAACTGTCGGCATGGCCCGAGAGTGGGGGCTCCTTGCCGCGTTGACCCTGTTGCCGGGCGCCGCTAGATCGAAGGTGACAAGGAGAATGCCCGATGAGCGTATCCATCGCGTCTGCGGCCGCCGGGCCTGACCACGAGGTCTCGACCCAGGCGCTAAATCGAGAACTCCAGGACAAGGGGTTTCTCGTAACCTCGACGGAAGACATCATAAACTGGGCGCGAACAGGATCCTTGCACTGGATGACGTTCGGCCTTGCCTGCTGCGCGGTCGAAATGATGCACACGTCGATGCCGCGCTATGATCTTGAGCGTTTTGGAACGGCGCCTCGGGCGAGCCCGCGCCAGTCGGACTTAATGATCGTTGCTGGCACGCTCACAAACAAGATGGCGCCCGCGCTGCGCAAGGTCTACGATCAAATGCCCGAGCCACGATATGTGATTTCCATGGGCTCATGTGCGAATGGTGGAGGCTACTACCATTATAGCTATTCAGTTGTTCGCGGCTGCGATCGTATCGTTCCGGTGGATATCTATGTTCCCGGCTGCCCGCCCACCGCGGAGGCGCTTCTCTATGGGATCATGCAGCTTCAACGCAAGATCCGGCGAACGGGCACAATTGCCCGCTAGAAAGGACGACCGCGCATGTCCGATGCATTGCAGGAACTCGGCGCCCATATAGAAGCTAAGCGTCCCGATTGCGTGCTCGATTGGGCAATTGGGCGGGGCGAACTCACGCTTGAGGTCACGCCATCGTCGTTCGTAAGCTTCGCCGAGTTCTTAAAGACCGACCGGTCGTGCCGCTTTTCGACCCTCGTGGACATTACGGCCGTAGATCATCCCGAGCGGGAAGCACGCTTCGATGTCGTCTACCATTTCCTGTCGATGTACGAAAATCATCGGATCCGGGTAAAGCTGCGCGTTCGAGAGGATGACATGGTTCCGTCCATCGTTCGCGTGCATCCTTCGGCGAATTGGTTTGAGCGCGAGGTCTTTGACATGTTTGGGATCCTCTTCTCTGGACATCCGGACCTTCGGCGGATTCTCACGGACTATGGTTTTCGCGGCTATCCCCTTAGGAAGGACTTCCCGACGACGGGATACACCGAGGTCCGCTATGACGAGGCGCAAAAGCGCGTGGTTTACGAACCGGTGAGCCTGGTTCAAGAATACCGGCAGTTTGACTTTATGAGCCCTTGGGAGGGCGCAGAATATGTTCTCCCAGGCGATGAAAAACCGCAGGAAGAGACGGGTTGATGGGATTTGGTGGGCTACTTTCATTCCTGATTTACACGGCGCTCGTGGTCTATCCGTTCTCACGGATCCTCCCTCGAGTGGGCCTCAATCCTTGGATTTCGCTGGCTGCGATCATCCCCTTGGGTGCAGTTGTGCTGCTTTGGGTGGTTGCGTTGCGGCCTTGGCAGCAGAGCTGAGGCCCGATGGCGCAACCGCGCATCCTCTTTGGCGTCGGGGCCACCAAGGCCGGTACGGGCTGGCTCCATGATTGGCTTTCGAGCCACCCGGACTGCCATTTCAGGGGGGTAAAGGAGCTACATTACTTCAACACGTTCCACGACGGCTCGGTGCCACGGCGTATCATGTCGCTGGAAGACGAGCGTGCTGCCGTTGCGGCGCGCGGCGGTGCCAGCGAGCGGATCATGGCGCTTGGCGATCTTATTGACGCGTTTCGCGTTGGTGGTGACGGTGCCTATCTTCGCTACCTCTCGCTCCAGCGTGTTGGCGAGGCCGTCGTGGGCGATGTAACCCCGGCCTATTCACTTTTGCCCGTGGCGCGGCTCCAGGCGATGGCCGCGCTAGGAGATACCCGGTTTCTCTACGTTCTCCGTGATCCCGTTGCGCGGCTTTGGAGCCATGTCAGAATGATCGCCAAGCGCCGCGATCCCAATGGCCGGGTGACCGCAGAGCGCAGCGCGCGCATTCTGAAACGGACGATCCAAGGGAAAGAAGAGCACATCTCGGTGCGATCAGATTACCGGAGCGCGCTTGAGCGCCTGGCAGCGGCTATCCCGGAGCCACAGCGCCTCACGGTCTTTTTCGAAGAGCTGTTTTCTGGTGAGGGCACACGACGGATAAGCGCCTTTTTGGGCATCGCGCCCCACCCGCCGCTCGCATCCGTGATCCATGCCGGGCAACCCCTGGCCATGACCCGTGCCCAGGACCACGCGGCCCGGGACTTTCTCGCAGACCAATATGCCTATGTTACCGAAGCCTTGGGGCCCGTGCCCCAGGCCTGGCAGCCCGAAAAGGTGTAGAAAATCATGGACGGCAAATTTGACGACGCGCTTACGGGCGAACAGAGGATTCGGAACTTCAACATTAACTTTGGCCCGCAACACCCGGCTGCGCATGGAGTTTTGAGGCTTGTTCTCGAGCTGGATGGCGAAATCGTCGAGCGCTGCGACCCGCATATAGGCCTGCTTCATCGGGGCACCGAGAAACTGATGGAGAGCCGCACCTACCTCCAGAACCTGCCCTATCTTGACCAGCTCGACTACGTGGCCCCCATGAACCAGGAACACGCCTGGTGCCTCGCCATCGAGAAGCTCACAGGGACCGAGATCCCGCGCCGCGCCTCGCTGATCCGGGTGCTCTATTCCGAGATTGGCCGTATCTTGAACCACCTCCTCAACGTCACCACGCAGGCAATGGACGTGGGCGCGCTGACCCCGCCGCTATGGGGCTTCGAGGAGCGCGAAAAGCTCATGGTCTTCTATGAGCGGGCCTGCGGGGCGCGCCTTCACGCCGCGTATTTCCGCCCCGGCGGGGTCCACCAGGATCTCCCGCCGGACCTTCTCGATGATATTGAGACCTGGGCCGAAGAGTTCCCGCCGGTCCTCGACGACATCGACGGGCTCCTCACCGAAAACCGCATCTTCAAACAGCGCAATGCCGATATCGGCATCGTCACCGAGGAAGACATCCAGAACTGGGGCTTCTCGGGCGTGATGGTGCGCGGCTCCGGCCTCGCCTGGGATCTCCGCCGCGCGCAGCCCTACGAATGCTACAACGAGTTCGACTTCATGATCCCCGTCGGTAAGAACGGCGACTGCTATGACCGCTACCTCTGCCGCATGGCCGAGATGCGCGAAAGCCTGAAGATCATCCACCAGGCCATCGAGAAACTCCGCGCGCCCGAAGGGCAGGGGGACGTGCTGGCCCGAGGCAAGATCACCCCTCCGTCGCGCGGCGAGATGAAGACCTCCATGGAGGCCCTCATCCACCACTTCAAACTCTACACCGAAGGCTTCCACGTGCCCGAAGGCGAAGTCTACGCCGCTGTCGAGGCCCCCAAGGGCGAGTTCGGAGTGTATCTGGTGGCCGACGGCACCAACAAACCCTACCGCGCCAAACTCCGTGCGCCGGGGTTCCTGCATCTCCAAGCAATGGACTACATTGCGGGCGGCCATCAGCTCGCGGATGTGGCTGCAA
>JBCCKB010000179.1:0-7277 GCA_039027595.1 Pseudomonadota bacterium
GATCACGAACCGCGCGAGTTCCCGCGACCAGAATTGGACGCGGCGGTCCTGGGTATCCTGAAGGCCGAAGCGGAACGCGAAATCGCGGCGCGCCGCGCGGAGGCGGCGGGCATTGAAAACCAGCCGGAGCTAGGCCTCGCCGAACCGGACACAGCCGACGACCCCGTCGGCGCGCGCACCAGGCGGCTCAGAGGGCTCGATGATGTCGAAGCGGATGAGCGGGAGGTCGCCGTCGAGAATCCGGCGCGCAAGGCGCTGTTGCCAGATGTTGACGAGATCAATTCGACCCTGACCGCCAATTCCGACCGCTCGGCCCCAATCCCGGTGGAGCCCGGCATTCCGCAGGAGCTCGCCCGAAAGCGGCGTGGTGGTTTCCGTCTTGGATTTGCGCTTGTCCTTTTGGTGACGGCTGCCCTCATCGCGGTCTACCTCTACGCGCCCACATTGGGTGCGCGCTTCCCAACGTTCGAGCCAATGCTCGCGGCTTATGTCGATTGGGCCAATGGGATGCGCCAGAGCATTGACGGAACGCTTGAGAACTCCATCAACGCGCTCACCACATTTCTTGTCGACTTATCGGGCTAGCGGGCGCTCCCGCATAGGGTGAGATGGATGCGATCCGCGGTGCGATCCATGGGATCGAGTTGTGCGCCGGAGCGTGTGTCTTGCGATCTGCAATGCAGGTAACTATGTCCGTCACAACGTTGAAGTGGGAAAGACATGAAACAGGTTTCTGAATACCACAAGATCGCCCGCGTGCCCGCCGAAGCCGGCGCGCGCGCTGTTGCGTCGTGGGACGTCTAGACCGCCTCTGAACGTTGTTTCTGGAGGCACCGGCCTCCACCTGGTTCAGGATTGTAACCCCGGATGGCCGTCGCCTCCGGGGTTTTGATTTTTGGGCCGCATGCCATGCTCATCAGGTCCGAAGCAGAATTGGCGCGCCGATGCCAATGGCCGCCTCCCGTGTGCTTGGCCGGCGCATCTGGGGGCGGCGCACATGAGCCAAAGGAGAAAGGAAATGGCGAACAAATTGAACGTGAATGTCGGCACGATCGGACATGTCGACCATGGGAAAACCACCTTGACCTCTGCCTTGACGCAGATCCAGGCCGCGCGCCTGGGCGGGCAGGCGTTGTCATTTGATCAGATCGACAAAGCGCCCGAGGAAAGGGCTCGTGGGATCACGATCAATACCAGTCATGTGGAGTACGCGTCCGCGACGCGGACCTACGCCCATATCGACTGCCCCGGTCACGCAGACTATGTTAAAAACATGATCACCGGCGCATCGCAAATGGACGGTGCGATCTTGCTCATCGACGGCACGGAAGGCGCGGCCAAGCAGACGATTGAGCACATCCTGCTCGCACGCCAGGTGAACGTGGCCAACATGGTGGTCTTCGTGAACAAGATGGACATGCTGTCCGAGACCGAGCGCGCGGACATGGCCGAGTTGATCGAGTTGGAAACCGGCGCGTTGCTGGAGGCGCAAGGGTACAAAGACACGCCCTTTGTCTTTGGATCGGCCCTCAGGGCTCTAGACTGCGCGACGCGCGGCGAGTTCGACGCTCCCGAGGTCGACTGCGTGAAAGAGCTGGTGGATGCCATGGACCGTCACTTCCCGGACCCCGTTCGGGACTACGATAGCCCGTTTCTGATGCCCATCGAAGGCGTACACACCATTCCGGGCCGCGGGACCGTTGTGTCCGGACGTGTCGAGCGCGGTGTCATCAAAACCGGGCAGCCGGTCGAGGTTGTGGGCCTATCGAACCATGGAGCGGAGTTGGTCGTCACCGGAACGCAGGCGTTCCGCAAGGACGTGCCTGAGGCAAGAGCCGGCATGAACGTGGGCCTGCTCCTGCGCGGCCTCAAACGGGACGATATCCAACGTGGCCAGGTTCTGAGTGCTCCGGGTGCTATCCAGCCCTTTCACAAGGGCCGGGCGGAGATCTTCGTGCTGAGCGCCGAGGAAGGCGGGCGTCATACGTCGTTTTCAACTGGCTATAGCCCGCAGTTCTTCTTCGGTGTGACCGATATCACCGGAGTGGTCGAGCTTGCGGACGACCTGCCTGTGATGCCTGGCGCCCAAGCCGACATCGGGTTTGTTCTTAACAAGCCCGTGGGCATCGAAATCGGCGTTCGTTTTGCTCTGCGCGAAGGCGGCAAAACAGTCGGCGCGGGCGTTGTGACCGAGGTGACGAACTGAGCGCCCATTGAATAAGCCATGGCCCTGATCTCGCTCGGGGCCATGGCGCATCGAGTAAACCCGAGCGCGGGGCTTTGGGCCCGTGCGCTGATGGCCTTAAAAGTGCACCGACAGGGTGTCGAGCGGCTTTTGGACCGGCGGCGCGAACTTCGTCAGGTCGATGCCCTCGACGGCCACTTTGTATTCCTCCAATGTCGGAGTGCGGCCCAAGATGGCGGACAGGACAACGACGGGCGTGGACCCAAGGAGCGACTCGCCTTTCTTGGTCTCTGAGTCCGCGACGACCCGACCCTGGAAAAGACGCGTCGAGGTGGCCAGCACCGTATCGCCTTTGGCGGCCTTTTCCTGGTTTCCCATGCAGAGATTGCACCCTGGTCGCTCAAGATAGAGGATGTTCTCATACTCGGTCCGCGCCTTCTGTTTCGGCGCCGTGTCGTCGAACTCGAAGCCGCAGTATTTCTGCAGGATCTCCCAGTCGCCCTCTTCCTTGAGCTCGTCGATGATGTTGTAGGTGGGCGCGGCCACGACCAATGGCGCCTGGAACGTCACGTTTCCATTGGCGGCCTCGAGGTTACGCAGCATCTGCGCCACGATCTTTAGGTCGCCCTTGTGAACCATGCAGGATCCGACGAAGCCCAGGTCCACCTTCTTTTCTGCCCGGTAGAACGAGATCGGACGGATCGTGTCGTGGGTGTAGCGCTTCGAGACATCCACGTTGTTCACGTCGGGGTCCGCAATCATTGGTTCGATAATCTCGTCCAGGTCGACAACGACCTCGGCGAAGTACTTTGCGTTGTCGTCGGGCGCCAGCGCAGGTTTCTCGCCCGACCGGATCTGCGCAATCCTTGTTTCAGCAATCCCGATCAGTTTTTGAAGCATGCCATTTTCATGCTCCATCCCCTTGTCGATCATGATCTGGATGCGGTGCTTGGCCAACTCCAGGGACTTGATCAACGTGTCATCGCTGGAAATGCAGATCGAGGCCTTCGCCTTCATTTCCGCCGTCCAGTCTGTGAAGGTGAAGGCCTGATCAGCCAAGAGCGTGCCGATATGAACCTCGATGATCCGGCCCTGGAACACGTTGTCTCCATGTTGCGCCAGCATCTGGGCTTGGGTCGCGTGGACCACATCACGGAAATCCATATGGTCTGCCATCGCGCCTTTGAATGTCACCTTCACCGATTCAGGGATCGGCATCGAGGCCTCTCCGGTCGCAAGCGCGAGCGCCACCGTTCCCGAATCCGCACCAAAGGCCACGCCCTTTGACATGCGCGTGTGACTGTCACCCCCGATGATGATCGCCCAATCGTCCACCGTTATGTCGTTTAGGACCTTGTGGATCACGTCGGTCATCGAGTGGTAGACGCCCTTTGGGTCGCGCCCCGTGACAAGACCGAACTTGTTCATGAACGCCATCAGCTTTGGCGTATTGGCCTGCGCCTTGAGGTCCCATACCGAGGCGGTATGGCAGCCCGACTGGTAAGCTCCGTCCACGGATGGCGAGAGGACCGTCGCCGCCATTGCCTCGAGCTCCTGCGCGGTCATCGGACCAGTGGTATCCTGGCTGCCCACGATATTGACCTGAACCCGGACGTCGGAACCCGCGTGCAGAACCTTGCCGGGCGCGACCCCCACGGCATTGGCGTTGAAGATCTTCTCCACCGCCGTAAGCCCCTGGCCCTCGTGGCTGATTTCCTTGGATGGCGCAAAGACGGGCAGCGGATCTATTCCCAAGGTTTCCGCAGCGAATGTCTGCAGTTTCTTTCCGAAAACGATGGCGTAGGAGCCGCCCGCCTTCATGAACTCCATCTTCTGAGGGGTGAAGGACCCGGCCATGTCGACCAGCTCGTCCTTTCCGTCCTCGCTATAAAGCTTCTTTTTCTTGGTATTGATTTTGAAAACAGTCCCGGTTTCCACGGAGTACCGCTCTTCCAACACGGGGTTGCCGTCGTTGTTCAGGATCGGGTTGCCGTCCTCGTCTGTCTTTTTGACCCAGTTCTTGAGATCGACGCCAATTCCGCCGGTGACGCCAACGGTGGTCAGGAAGATTGGCGAAATGCCGTTTGTCCCCGCCACCACGGGAGCGATGTTCACAAACGGGACGTAGGGGCTTGCTTGTTTGCCTGTCCAGAGCGCCACGTTATTTACGCCCGACATCCGTGACGAGCCCACGCCCATCGTGCCCTTTTCGGCGATGAGCATCACACGGTGATCGGGTAGCTTGAGCTTCAGCGCCTCGATCTCCTGCTGAGCTTGCTCGGAAATCATGCATTTGCCGTGCAGCTCGCGGTCGGCGCGGGAGTGCGCCTGATTGCCCGGGCTGAGAAGGTCGGTCGAAATATCCCCTTCAGCCGCGATGTAGGTGACGACCTTGATCTCTTCGTCGATATCCGGAAGCTTGGTGAAGAACTCGGCTTTCGCATAGCTGTCCAGGAGGTCGGCGGCCACGGAATTTCCGGCGTCGTAAGCTTCCTTGATTCGGTCGGTGTCGGCTTCGTAGAGGAACACCTGTGTCTTAAGGACCTCGGCGGCGTCACGCGCAACAACCTCATCCTGGCCAAGCGCAAGATCGAGCAGCACTTCAACCGACGGCCCGCCCTTCATGTGGCTCAGGAGTTCGAACGCGAAGGCCGGCGTGATCTCTTCGACCAGTGCGTTGCCAAGAATGATGTCCTTGAGGAAGCGGGCCTTTTCTCCCGCTGCGCTCGTGGTGCCGGGCAAGGTATTGTAAATGAAGAAGTGCAGGCAATCCGGACGATGCGGACTGCCAGCGTCCCGGATATGTCCGATGATCTCCTTGATCAACGCGCCGTCGTCGATTGGCTTAGGGCTGAGACCCTGCTCCTTTCGGGAGGCGATCTCGCTTAGGTAATCATCGTATTGGCTCATGGTCTATTCCGCGTCGGGCAGTTTGCTGGATGGTAGCGGTGGCGATTATGCCACCGAAGCCGTTTCGGTATACAAAGGTATACATTAGTCGCATCGAGTCAAGCGTGAAGCTCGCAACATTCTGCCCGAAATTGTCCAAACTTACAAAGTGGGCGTTATATCGCAGGCGTTGAAAGGCGCTTGAGCCGCGCCTGACGGATACGCCAGCAAGCTTTACTCTGCCCTCGCCAACGCCCGTCGAGACCGCTGCCCGCCGCCTTGTCACACCACGTCCGGTAGGTCTCGTGCGGGCGCAATCCTGCAAAGCGCCCCGGTCGGAGAGCTCGGACCGACTTCCGAGCGGGACGGCTTCGTTTTGGAAGTGCTGTCCTTGCGTCGGTGTCGCGTGCAAGAAAAACGGCGCGTTAGCGACCCGGCGGCGCAATATTGCCTTGGCGAGAACGCGCGCCCGTTCCGCTGCACTGACAATTGCGTGATCGGCGCAGGCGAGTTCCGGGACGCGGGGTGCAGAGCCTTGCTTCGGGTGGCTCTCGGCGAAGAAGCGCGGGGCTCTGCGACGCGCCATGGTCGGTTTTGCGGGCGAAATCGCAATAGCAGTCTTGCGAGACAACAGGCAGTTCAAAGGAGACCTGGCGGCGATAACGACCTCTTGGGTGCCGCACATCCTTTCGGCAATCGGTGACACGACCAAGTGTCGGGCTGAGGCGAGACGCGCAGCGGCACACGGGAGCGCATGGCGAAAGCCTGTAAGGGCCGATCACGATCGGCGCACTGGGTCCTGGTGTGACGTGGCGGCGGCTGTCAGTCCAACGATCGGGTTACAGGCCGTGGTCACCCGTCCGCACGAGATCCCCAATGGTTGGGTCAAACACAGCGCTGGGAACCGGCGCCGTTCTTCGGTTGGATGACGGTTCCTTCAGTATTGGTTTTGCTCCTATCGCCCAGAAGAACGGTGGCGCTCTAGACAATCGTTCAGTCTATGAAAAGCGAGGTCGCCCTGGAGCCCGCTGGTTATCGGTTCCAATAAGCAAGTTGTGTCCCTCGGCTTCATAGTTGGTTGCGTTGGTGTCCAAATCGGCGGATGTGCCGAGGGAGAACATCCGGCCGTTGAATGTGGTCATTGACGTTGCTGGGAAGTTGGGCGCACCAAGCTGCCGCGCAGGCTGTAAGACATTCATTACCTTACGTCGCGGGCATTTGGCGAAGCCACGTTGCGATCTGGCCCCGATCGATGATCCTGTCGGGGCGGTCCGTGGGGCGCCCTGCGGCCTACCGGCCGAAAGTTCCCTGGCCTAGGGGAAGTGATACCGGCATTTTGGCGGGTCACGCTTGTCCGCGCAGGTGATTGGGCCGGTTAAGCCGCACGGGCTCTCTCAAAGCGGCAATTCTATACGAAACCAGCAAGGGGCTCATTTCCGTACCACGTAAACCGAACAGCTCGCATGCGCGACCACGTGGCTTGCCGTGGTCCCGAGAATGTAGTCCTTTATCTTTGGATTGGCCGATCCCATCACGATGACGTCGACATTTCGCGCTTCGGCAAGCTTGACGATCTGGCGATGCACCGCCCCTAGTGGAACCACCGTCTCGAGCTCGACGCCGTCAGCTGGATAGGCCGCCACGAACTTCTGCAATGCCTTGCTCCAGAAGGCTTCGGAGTCATGGATGTTCAAGTTGCGTTCCATTTCTGGGGCAACTGTTGCGACCAGAAGCTTGGCGCCGCGTCGCCGGGCCATTGCCACGGCTTCCTGATAGGCGCTGTCATCCAGCTTCGCGTGGCGAAGATTGATCGGGCATAGAATTAATTTGGTGTCACGGGGCATGGGCGCCTTTCCGGCCAGGCCCCTGCAGCCTAGCTGCTCGGGTACGTTGGGACAATATGCGCGCCCCTGGGCAGCGCGATCTCCCAGCTACGCGGTTGCCAATGTCGAAGGTCCGGTGTGATCCGAAATAGCTGCAGGCAGGTGAAAGGTCTGCCACTGCCCATGGTGGGAAAAGCCAGTCCGGATCACGAGACCGGACTAAAGCGCTTTACACGGACGTTTGGAGCTACGCGACCTTTCGCTTTTTTGTGCGGCAACTCAGGATCAGGAGCAAGCGGCCGAAGTTCGCTGTCGTCATCCGTGCCTACGTGTCCCAAGAGCTCTTGGGGGCATCGCCAGTGATCGCGCCGACTGCACCA
>JBCCKB010000180.1:0-7265 GCA_039027595.1 Pseudomonadota bacterium
ATTGAATTAGATGACGAGGCCCCGGTCGAGGATGATGCACCAGAAATCCCGTTTGCAGAGGTGTACGCGTCCGCGGACGCCGCGGCGGGCGAAAAACTCTGGAGAGCCTGTCAGGCCTGCCACAAGCTCGACGGATCGAACGGTACAGGCCCGTATCTGAACGGCGTGGTCGACCGGGACATTGGCTCCATTAGTGGATACGGCTATTCGGAGATCCTTGCCAGCCTCGACGGCAACTGGACACCCGAGGCGCTCTCGGGCTTTCTCGCGAACCCCAGCGGGTACGCAGAGGGCACGAAGATGGCCTATCGCGGCATGGACGACGTTGAGGATCGGGCAAATCTCATTGCATATCTTGCGGCAAGTGGTCAGTAGGGGCGTCGTTGGCTTGAACGTGTGAGACCTGCGTGCGGGATAAGCCTCATACTCCGTTTGCGTGCGATAACTGACCACTTCACTGAATGTTCAGAGCGGCGCGTCTTGAAGTGTCGACTTGCCGCGAATTAGCTTAACTTTAATATCAAGTGTTAATGATCGTGCAGGATACGGGAGACCCCCATGCCCTTCCTTCGCCAAAGAACATCTCGCGCCCTATGCCTGGCCTATACGTATATGGGCGCCGGACGCGCTTATATTGGCCTACTGGGTGGGCTGGCGCTTGCATGTATCAGCGCGGTCACCGCTTGGGGCGACGGGCACGAAGAGATCACGGTCAGCCACGGTTACTCGAATTTCGGCGAGTTGAAGTACGGGCCAGGAGAGGCGTTTTCCTATGTGAACCCGGAGGCGCCGAAGGGGGGCGAAATCTCCATTGCGTCGCAGGGCACATTCGATAGCTTCAACATCTACACCCGAAAAGGGGTGCCAGCGGCCAATACCGGGCTCCTTTACGAAGACTTGATGATCTCGGCGGCCGACGATCCGTATGGAATATATTGCTACCTGTGCGAAACGATCGAGTATCCGGAAAGCCTCGATTGGATCACGGTTAACCTCCGCGATGATGTGACGTTTTCGGACGGCACGCCGATGACCGCGGATGACGTAAAGTTTACAGTCGATCTCTTCCTTGATCAGGGAATTACCGAGTTTCGAAGTGTGGTGGAGGCATATTACGAAAGCGTCGAAGTACTCGACACGCACAGGATTCGCTTCACCTTCACAGACGCGGCACCCAAGCGTGACCGCGTTGGTTTGGTGGCCATCTGGAACCCGTTTTCGCGCGCCTGGTTTGAAGAAACCGGCGCGCGGTTGGATGACTCAACCGATGAGCCTTTTCTCGGCACCGGGCCATATGTTTTGGCGGAGTTCGACATCGCGCGCAGCCTGCTCTATGAAAAAAGCCCCAATTGGTGGGGAGCTGACCACCACCTGAATATCGGTCGCCACAACTTCGATGCCATCAGGGTCGAGTATTTCGCCGATGCGATCGCTGCCCACGAGGGCTTCAAGGCCGGTGAATACACGGTGAGGATCGAAAGCAGTTCAAAGAGCTGGGCGACGGCTTACGATTTTCCCGCGCTCGAGAAAGGCTGGGTCAAAAAAGAAACCCTGCCGGATGGGAACATCTCCTCGGCGCAAGGCTTCATATTCAACCTTCGCCGAGAGAAGTGGCAGGATCCACGCACCCGCGATGCCGTCCGCATGCTGTTCAATTTCGAGTGGTCGAACGAAACCCTTTTCTACGGGCTTTATCAGCGCCCAGCCTCCTTCTGGGGCGGCTCCGACCTTGCCGCAGACGGCACCCCGAGCCAGGAAGAGTTGGCGATTCTGGAACCCCTGGTTGGTGAGGGGCTCTTGGATGAAAGCATCCTGACGGCCGAGGCCGTGATGCCGCCTGTGAACGACGCAGGGCAGAATCGTCCCTCACGCCGCGTTCTGCGAGCCGCCTCGGCGCTCCTCGACGAGGCTGGTTGGATCACTGGCGATGACGGGATGAGGCGAAACGCGGAGGGCGAAACGCTTGATCTCGTTGTAATCCAGTTCAGCCCACTATTTGACAGGATCGTGAACCCGTATGTTGAAAACCTACGTTCGGTTGGGATCAACGCTAAGCTCGAGCGTGTGGATAATGCGCAATATGTCGAGCGGCGGCGCTCTGGTGACTGGGATTTGACAAATCACTCGCCGGGCCAGGGCTTTGAGCCAAGCACGGGCCTCAAGCAGTGGTTTTCGAGCGAGACGGCGGAAGACAGCTCACGTAATCTCATGGCGCTTCGAGATCCTGCGATTGACTCGCTTATCGATACGGTCATCGGAGCCGAGACACTCGATACTTTGCGGCCAAGTGTTCAGGCACTTGATCGGGTATTGAGGGCGCAAGGGTTTTGGGTTCCGCAATGGGCCAACCAAGACCACTGGGTAGCTTACTGGGATATGTATGGTCGCCCCGAGACCCTGCCGCCCCTTGCTCTTGGCACGCTCGATTTTTGGTGGCACGACGCCGAGGGCGAAGCGCGTCTCCGCGACGCCGGCGCGCTCTAGGGGAGCGCGGCCTTGGGCGCCTATATACTCCGCAGGCTCTTATTGGTCATCCCCACGCTTTTGGGGATCATGATCGTGAATTTCACACTGACCCAATTTGTGCCCGGTGGACCAATCGAGCAGATCATTGCCCAGATCGAAGGCGGTGGCGATGTTTTTGAGGGGATCTCGGGAGGCGGCTCAGAGACGTTCGAAAATGCAAGCGACGAAGGCTATGTGGGCGCGCGCGGATTGCCCCAGGAGTTCATTGAGGAACTTGAACGCGAGTTTGGGTTCGACAAACCACCATTGGAGCGGTTCCTCATCATGATGTGGAACTACATGCGCTTTGATTTTGGCGAGAGCTATTTCCGCTCGGTGGGTGTGTTGGATCTGGTTTGGGAAAAGATGCCGGTCTCCATCACGCTCGGATTGTGGTCGACGCTGATCGCCTATCTTGTCTCTATACCGCTGGGTATCCGCAAGGCCGTCCGTGATGGCACACCCTTTGACACCTGGACATCGGGCGCGATTATTTTGGGCTACGCGATCCCGGGCTTTCTATTCGCGATTCTGTTACTCGTTCTCTTCGCGGGGGGCTCGTACGTCCAATGGTTCCCGCTCAGAGGACTTACATCGGACAATTGGGAGGATCTGAGCGCGATCGGGAAGGTCGGAGATTACCTGTGGCACATTGCACTTCCGGTCCTCGCGTCGTCGATTTCCGGCTTCGCAACGCTTACACTACTCACAAAGAACTCGTTTCTCGATGAGATCAAGAAACAGTATGTGATCACTGCAAAAGCCAAGGGGCTTTCGGAAGGTAAGGTGCTTTACGGTCATGTTTTTCGCAATGCGATGCTGATCGTGATCGCAGGGTTCCCATCCGTTTTCATAGGGGTGTTTTTCGGCGGCTCTCTCATCATCGAGACCATTTTTTCGCTCGACGGATTGGGCCGACTAGGGTTTGAGGCCGCTGTTGCACGAGACTACCCGGTGATCTTTGGAACGTTGTTCTTTTTTGGGCTCATCGGGCTCGTTGTCGGCATCCTCTCGGATCTCATGTATGTCTTTGTCGATCCGCGCATTGATTTCGAGACGCGGGAGACCTAGAGCCCATGGCCGTAGCCGAACCGCTCCCAGAACACCAACGCCCTCCCGACCCCAAGCCCGATCTGCCGCCCGATCCCAAGAAAGGGCTCTTTACGCTATCCCCGATCAACAAGCGTCGCTGGCGGAACTTCAAGAAGAACCGGCGCGCGTATTGGTCGCTTTGGATCTTTTCGATCCTGTTCGGCCTCTCGCTTTTTGCGGAGTTTATCGCAAACGACAAACCGATCCTCGTGCAGTACCGTGGAGAGTACTTCACGCCCGTGACAACCTTCTATCCCGAAACAGCATTCGGTGGAGACTTCCGGACAGAAGCAATATACCGCGACCCGGAAGTACAATGCCTGATCGTCTCGGGCGGGCTTGAAAGTTGTTTCGATGACCCGGTGGGAGTGATGGAAGACGCCCAGGACGGTGTTGTCGGCGGCGAGGCAATAGAGAAGGGTTGGGCCATTTGGCCTATCATCCCTTATCATTACTCGCGACCGGTTGATATCCCGGGCGCGGCACCCTCCGCGCCAAGCTCGAACAACTGGCTTGGCACCGACGATACCAAGCGCGATGTCGTGGCCCGGGTAATTTACGGCTTTAGGCTGTCAATTCTATTCACGCTTATCGTGACGGTGTCCGCCTCCCTGATTGGTATCATTGCCGGAGCTGTGCAGGGATACTTCGGGGGATGGCTCGACCTGACCTTTCAGAGGATCCTCGAGATATGGTCCTCGACGCCGCAGATCTATGTGATCATTATCCTGTTCGCGATTCTGGGCCGAAGTTTCTGGCTCTTGGTGGGGATCACTGTGCTCTTTGGCTGGCCGGCCTTGGTTGGGGTTGTTCGCGCCGAATTTCTCCGAGCTCGGAACTTCGAGTATGTCCGTGCAGCGCGCGCGCTTGGTGTCTCAAATTGGACCATCATGTTTCGCCACATGCTCCCGAACGCCATGGTGGCGACGTTGACGCTTATGCCATTCATTATCACCGGGACGATTTCCCTTCTTGCTGGTCTGGATTTCCTGGGCTTTGGCCTTCCGTCATCCGCGCCTTCCCTCGGCGAACTCACGCTTCAGGCTAAACAAAATCTGCAAGCCCCGTGGCTTGCGTTCACCGCCTTTTTCACCTTTGCGATCATGCTGTCGCTCCTGGTATTTATCTTTGAAGGCGTTCGGGACGCATTTGATCCCAGGAAGACTTTTCAGTGAGCGCTGTTCTCAAGGTGCGTAATCTCCGTGTGAGCTTTCGACAGGACGGAGCGACCACCGAGGCGGTACGCGGGGTCTCATTCGAGGTTGGGCGCGGAGAGACAGTCGCCCTTGTGGGAGAAAGCGGATCGGGAAAGTCGGTGACTGCGCTCTCGACCGTTGCGCTCTTGGGGGAGGCCGCGCGGATCCAAGGTTCGATCACCTATGGACGCGAGGAGATGGTGGGCGCCTCCGAGGAACGCCTGCGGCAAGTGCGCGGAAACGATATCAGCTTTATCTTCCAAGAGCCGATGACCTCTCTCAATCCGCTGCACACCCTTGAAAAGCAGCTCGCGGAGTCACTTCTCCTTCACCAGGGCCTCTCAGGCGACGCAGCCCGCACGCGGATCCTCGAGCTGCTCCACAACGTTGGAATACAGGATCCGGAAAGTCGTCTTGGCGCCTATCCCCACCAACTCTCCGGTGGGCAGCGCCAACGGGTCATGATTGCCATGGCGCTCGCCAATGGCCCTGAACTACTGATAGCCGATGAACCCACAACCGCGCTCGACGTTACGATCCAAGCGCAGATCCTTGTCCTTTTGGGCGAGCTTAAGACGGCCGCCGGCATGTCGATGCTCTTTATCACCCATGATCTTGGTATCGTCCGCCGGATCGCCGACCGGGTTTGCGTGATGAAGGATGGCGAGATTGTCGAGGCGGGACGCACGGCGGAGATCTTTGCGCGTCCAAGCCATCCCTATACCCAGATGTTGCTTTCGGCCGAAGCGGCCGGTGTTCCTGCACCCGTGCCCGCCGATGCCGAAGTTGTCGCCGAGACCGATCGACTGCGGATCTGGTTCCCCATCCAAAAGGGGCTTTTGAAACGCACTGTCGGACATGTAAAGGCGGTGAACGCCGCGAGCTTCTCCGTCCGTGAGGGCGAGACCGTTGGGGTCGTGGGCGAAAGCGGTTCTGGCAAAACCACGCTTGCTCTCGCGGTGATGCGCCTGATCTCGTCCGATGGCCCTATTCTGTTTCTGGGTCAGGATATCCAAGGCCGGAAATCCCGCGCGCTTCGGCCTCTTCGTCGCGACATGCAGATCGTCTTCCAGGACCCATATGGCTCGCTGTCGCCTCGTATGAGCATCGAGGAGATCATCGCCGAGGGTCTGACGGTCCACGGGCTGGAACCAGGGCAGGACCAGCGCGCGATGGTGGCAGAGATAATGACCGAGGTGGGTCTCGATCCGACCACCATGCACAGATACCCGCACGAATTCTCGGGTGGCCAACGCCAAAGGATTGCGATTGCGCGAGCGATGATCCTCCGGCCACGCCTCGTAGTGCTGGATGAGCCAACGTCTGCGCTCGATATGACCGTCCAAGTTCAAATCGTGGAGCTTCTCCGCGAGCTTCAGCAGAAGCACCGATTGGCGTACATCTTCATCAGCCACGACCTGAAAGTCGTCCGGGCGCTCTCACACAAGGTCCTGGTCATGAAACGCGGCGACGTGGTCGAGGCGGGTTCGGCCGACGAGATCTTTGAGGCTCCGGAAAACCCTTATACCCGGGAACTCATGGCCGCGGCGTTTGCGACCCCCGGTTAGCCGCCGGTTGCTCCGCATGTACATGTATCCCCGGGTTTGAGGCAGGGCCCCTCGATACCTCATGTCCGGCTAGCGAAGCGCGCGGCCCTTGATGATCGCGTCTTGTCCGAACCGATCTTTGATCTCGTCGGTCGCTCTCTCGGCTTTGGCCCGTGTTCCGGCCTGCGGATCCAGAAGGTCGCCGTAGGTTCCCCCTCCAGTGTCGGCCGTGATCTCCGAAAGTCCGACCCCGATCAAACGAAACGGTCCTTTGTTCGCGACGCCGTCGAAGAGTACACGCGACGTCCGATAGATCCGATCTGCTATTTGTGTCGGCTCCGGCAGACTCATGCGTCGCGACAGGATTGCGTGATCGCTTTTTTTGACCTTCAAGACCACGATACGGCCCACGCGATCGCGTGCCTTTAGGCGGTCGGAGACTTTTTCCGCCAGCCGCCAAAGATGCCCGTCGAGAACCTCATGATCTGCGGTGTCCTCGGAAAATGTCGTCTCATGCGAGACCGATTTCACGGGCGCATCCCGCGACACAGCGCGGTAGTCTTCACCGCGCGCCAGGTGCCAAAGGCGCTCGCCAAGCGTTCCGAACCGGGCGTGAAGCTCGCTGCGGTCCCAGCGCAAGAGATCTGCGAATGTCCGGATACCGCTTTTGTCCAGGCTTTCCTGACCCACGGTTCCTACTCCCCAAATCAGTCGAATTGGTTTGTCGCGCAGGAAACTTGCGGTCTCGGCTCTTCCGATGATCGAGAACCCCCGGGGTTTATCAAGGTCCGAGGCCACCTTCGCCAGAAACTTGTTGTGCGACAGTCCCACGGAGCCGGTGATTCCCAGTTCTGTCTCCATGCGTTGGGTCAACGCAGCGAGCATAACAGCAGGTGGCGCATGGTGAAGCTTCGCCGTACCCGTG
>JBCCKB010000181.1:0-7263 GCA_039027595.1 Pseudomonadota bacterium
ATCCTCTTGCCGCAATGCGCGGAAGTGTTGATCACGCATTTCGCTGTCATGAAGCTCGGCGCCGTTGTTTTGCCGCTCTTCACGCTGTTCGGCGTCGAGGCACTCAGGTTCCGGTTGGAAGACAGCGGCGCCGCGGCCCTGGTCACGGACCCCGAAAACCTTGAAAAAGCGATGGCGCTAGTACCGGACCTTCCGAAGATGCGTTTGGTGCTTGTCACCGGCCGCGCACCAAGCTCCGCCACCGCCTTCTGGGCAACGCTCGAGGCGGCGTCCGCAGCATTCTTGCCCGCGCCCATCGCGGCAGATGACCCGGCCATGCTGATTTACACGTCCGGCACCACCGGGCCGCCCAAGGGGGTGCTGCATGCCCATAGGTTCTTGATCGGGCATCTGCCATCGGTGGAACTACAACATGAATTTCTCCCCCGTCGCGGCGATTGCGGCTGGACCCCCGCAGATTGGGCGTGGATTGGCGGTCTGATGGATCTCGCGATGCCATGCCTTTACCACGGTGTACGGTTGGTGGCGCACAGGATGCGGAAATTTGATCCCGAGGCGGCCTACGATCTGATCGCCCAGGAGCGTGTCCGGAACTTATTTCTTCCACCCACCGCGCTCAAACTGATGCGCCAAGCGGCGCTCCCTGCGGGGATCGACATTCGCAGCATTGCCAGCGGCGGCGAGAGCCTTGGTGCAGACCTCCTCACCTGGGGCCGAGACGTATTGGGCGCGCCCATCAACGAGATCTACGGCCAGACGGAATGCAATCTCGTCGTCTCCACCTGCCATGGCGCTATGCAAGTCAGGCCGGGCACAATGGGAAAGGCAGTTCCAGGGCACGAGGTGGCAATTCTCGACACGCATGGCAAGCCGGTTGCTCCCGGAAGACCCGGCGAGATCTGCGTGCGCATGCCCGACCCGGTGATGTTTCTCGGATACTGGAACCGGCCCGAGGACACCTCGGAGAAAGTTCGCGACGGCTGGCTTAGAACCGGAGATCTCGGCTCATGCGACGAGGAAGGGTACTTTACGTTCCAAAGCCGCGACGACGATGTCATCAATTCGGCTGGATACAGGATCGGCCCCAACGAGATAGAGAACTGCCTCTTGGGGGACCGGGACGTCACGATGTCGGCGGTTATCGGAGTGCCCGACCCGGTGCGCGGCGAAGTTATCGTGGCATATGTGGTGATCCGCGACGATGCCGAGCGGCGAGGGCTCGAGGACCGGCTGGCCGGGCGCGTTCGGGAAAAGTTGAGCCCGCATATGGCGCCGAGACAGGTGCGCGTCGTTGAAAGCTTGCCGATGACGGCGACCGGCAAGATCATGCGGCGTGCGTTGAGGGAGAGGGACGATTAACCGCGCAGCGATAGTGAAATTTCCGTTTCCAACGGTCACTCCACCGTAACGGATTTGGCGAGGTTCCGGGGTTGGTCCACGTCCGTACCTTTCGCGACCGCCGTGTAGTAGGCCAGAAGCTGGGCCGGGATCGCATAGAGGATCGGAGCAAGCGGATCGGCAACGCGCGGCATGCGTAGGACGTGCCACGCGCCCTCCGCAGCGCCCTCAGCGCCCGAGCTGTCGGTGACCAGAACCACCTTACCGTCCCGGGCCACGACCTCCTGCATGTTTGATACCGTTTTGTCGAAGAGCGTGTCCTGGGGTGCAAAGACAATCACCGGTACCTTACTATCCACCAGAGCTATCGGGCCGTGCTTCAACTCACCCGAAGCGAACCCTTCCGCATGTATATAGCTGATTTCCTTTAGCTTTAACGCGCCCTCAAGGGCCATTGGGAACATTGGTCCACGCCCGAGAAACAAGATATCCTGCGCCTTCGCGAGGTCGGTTCCGATCGCGCGGATCGTGTCGGCAGTCTCAAGGGCCTGGGCGACAATTCCGGGCAAGGTCCGCAGATCACCGACCCAAGCCGTAACGTCGTCTTGAGACAAGTGGCCCCGGTCGAGGGCCGCTTTGACCGCGAGGATCGCCAGGACCGTGAGTTGGCACGTGAAGGCCTTGGTCGAAGCCACGCCAATTTCGGGCCCAGCAAGCGTTGGCAAAACAACGTCGGCCTCCCGCGCGATCGAGCTTTCCGCAACGTTGACCACGCCGAGCGTCATTGCCCTTTGCTCGCAGTAGCGAAGCGCCGCCAAAGTGTCGGCGGTCTCGCCGGACTGGCTTACGAAGATCGCAAGCGTGTTTGGACCAATTGGAGGTTCGCGATAGCGAAATTCAGAGGCGACATCGATGTCGACAGGCAGACCCGCGAAGCGCTCGAACCAAAAGCGCGCGGTAAGGCACGCATAATGCGCGGTCCCGCAGGCCACGAGCGCGATCCGGTCGAATTTTGAGAAATTGAGGTCGCGGGGCAGACGCAGGGTGTTTCCAGACGGCAGGTAGTGCGCAATGGTATTGGCGAGCACCGTGGGCTGTTCGGCTATCTCTTTCATCATGTAGTGGCGGTAGCCGCCTTTTTCGATCCGGGTCGCATCGATTTGGATCGTTCTGACGTCGCGGTTTGCCAGCCGCCCGTCGCGGCCGTAGATCTCGCAGGTTTCCCGCGTCAACACGACCCGATCGCCTTCTTCGAGATAGGTGATCCGGTCAGTCAAACCCGACAGCGCAATTGCGTCCGAGCCAAGGAACATCTCACCGGCCCCATGGCCCACCGCCAGAGGTGAACCACGGCGTGCACCGATCATGAGGTCATCCTCGCCATCGAACAAAAACGCCAGTGCGAAGGCCCCTTCCAGCCGGGCGATTGTTTGTTCGGCCGCATCCCTGGGGCTTAGTCCCTGATCGAGATAGGACTGAGCGAGAAGCGCCACCGTTTCGGTGTCCGTCTCGGATTCGCCCGCGTAGCCTTTCTCGTGAAGATCCTCTCGCAGCGCCCTGAAATTCTCGATGATACCGTTGTGCACAATTGCCACGCGCCCCGCCCGGTGCGGGTGGGCATTGACCACCGTCGGTGCGCCGTGGGTGGCCCAACGGGTGTGCCCTATCCCTGTTTTGCCTGGGAGCGGGTCATGGACCAATAGATCGGCGAGATTGACAAGCTTACCCATAGCGCGGCGACGGTCGAGCGAGCCAGAGTTTATCGTGGCGATCCCGGCGCTGTCATAACCACGATACTCTAGGCGCTTGAGGGCCTCGACCAGAATTGGTGCTGCTTCGTGGCGCCCGAGGATTCCCACAATACCACACATACTCTTACTCTCCTTTCGCGCGCTCGGCCTTCGCCGCTCTGAGCTTTTCAAAAAGCCGGATGGCAAAGCCCGGCTTTGTCTCCTGTCGGGCCCGGCCAATCGCCAAGGCCCCGTCGACAACGTCGCGGGTCACGACGGTACCCGTGGCGGTCATCGCTCGGTCACCGATGCGTACCGGTGCAACAAGCATGGTGTCCGACCCGATAAAGACGTCCGCCCCGATTTGGGTCTCGTGCTTAGAGACACCGTCATAGTTACAAGTCACCGTACCCGCGCCAATATTGGTTCGTTTCCCCACCTTCGCATCTCCTATATAACTCAGGTGGTTGACTTTGGACCCATCGCCAAGGGCTGCATTCTTGATTTCCACGAAATTCCCGACCCGCGCGTCCTGGCCAAGTTCGGCGCCAGGGCGAAGCCTGGCATAGGGCCCAGTCACGGACCCAGAACCTACATGGCATCCCTCAAGATGAGAGAACGCACGAATTCTGGCATCTGGCTCCACGCGGACGCCTGGCCCGAAGATCACATGTGGTTCGATCACCGTATCGCGGCCGATCACGGTGTCATGGGAGAAAAAGACGGTGTCTGGAGCCGTCAGCGTGACGCCCGCCTCCAGCATCTCTACTCGACGGGTAGCTTGAAAGGCTGCTTCGGCCTGGGCCAACGCACCGCGAGTATCCACCCCCATTGTCTCCACAGGGTCGCAGGTAACCGCTGTCGCGCTATGGCCCTTCGCGCGCGCAAGAGCCACGATATCGGTAAGATAGAACTCTCCGCCGGCGTTGTCGTCGCTTAGGTCGTCGACAAGTTCAGCCAAGAGCCGCGCGGGCGCCATTGTCACACCGCCATTGCAAAGCGTTATGGCACGCTCTTCTTCGCTCGCGTCTTTGAATTCGACGATCTTTTCCAGGCTTTCTCCATCCATAACAAGGCGGCCGTAGCGCAGGGGATCGGCGGGCTCAAATCCCAGTACCACGACCCCATTCCCGGCGCTCCGAGCGGCCGCCATTCGTTTAAGGGTCTCGGGACGTATGAAAGGCGTGTCCCCAAACAGAACCACGGCGTCACCCTCGGCCGAGCGCAGATGATCTGCTGCTATTCTGACCGCATGACCCGTTCCGCGTCGCTCGCGCTGCTCGACGATCAGAGCCTCCGGGGCCACCTGCTCGGCCACCGCGCGAACCGCCTCGGCCCCATTGCCGACGACAAGAACGATCGTCTCCGGCTCAAGACCGCGTCCGGAGGCGATGGCATGGGCAAAAAGCGGCAGACCACCGATCTCATGGAGGACCTTCGGGAGGTCCGATTTCATTCGTGTTCCCTCGCCCGCGGCCAGGATCACCAAGTGAGTGCCCATGGGCTGCTCTTTCCTTTTGGTCCAAGCCGTTTTACGCCATGGGGGCTTCCCCGCAAGGGCTCAGGGATCACAGATGGTGACGCGAGATTACAGGGGGCGCGCAATGCCGGGAGGGCATGTGGGTACGGTAATCTTCGATCTGGACGGAACCTTGGCGGATACGAGCGGGGACCTGATCGCGGCGGCGAACAAATGCTTCCGCACACTTGGCCATGGCGACATGCTCGATCCTGCGACGGACGCCGCAACGGCGTTTCGGGGAGGGCGCGCAATGCTGCGCCTCGGCCTGTCGCGCCTCGGCCTGGTTGATGATGATGTGATCGACAGCGAATACCCGCGACTTCTGGGCTTTTATGCCCGGGATATCGATACCCATACAAAACTATATCCGGGAGCTACGGCGGCCGTCGAGGCGCTTCTCGAGGTGGGTTACAAAGTGGGGATCTGCACCAACAAGCCCGAGGCCTTGGCCGAGACGCTCATGACGCGCCTTGGCGTGCGCGCCTTGTTCGGGTCGCTTGTCGGTGCCGATACCCTGCCGCAACGGAAGCCCGATCCAGCGCCTTATCTCGCCGCGGTAACCCGAGCGGGAGGACAGCCGGCCCGCTCCTTGCTTGTCGGTGACACAGAAACAGACCGGGAAACCGCCCGCGCAGCCAGCGTGCCGTGCATTCTTGTCACCTTCGGACCTGACGGAGACGGTGTGTCAGCGCTCCAGCCCGAGGCGCTTCTTCCCGACTACGGTGCCCTTCCAAGCCTCGTGAGCCGTCTGATTGCCTACGGCGGTTCGGCCGACGCGTAAGCGCGAGACCGTTGGGTCATTGACGCCTCTTGGCTGCGGTCGCACAGTAGTGGCCATGGCTTCTCGTTTCACCGGTTCATTCACCCAGCAACTACCGCTTCCCGAGGCGTCGCTTTTGGCGGCAACTGAGGTGATGCGCCACGGCCGTCTTCACCGCTACAATGTCGGGCCCGGAGAGGTGGCCGAAGTTGCTCTGCTGGAAGAAGAATTTGCAGCCTATACCGGTGCGCGCTATTGCCTCGCGGTTGCATCGGGTGGCGCCGCGATGACACTCGCCTTGCGTGCGGCTGGGGTAAAGCACGGCGATCTCGTGCTTTCAAACGCATTTACGTTGGCTCCGGTGCCCGGTGCAATCGCGGCGCTTGGCGCGGAACCTGTCTTTGTGGAGGTGACAGAGGACCTTACGCTTGATTTGGATGACCTTGAGTCCAAGATCGCGGCAACGAGGGCACGAACGCTGCTTTTGAGCCATATGCGCGGGCACATCTGCGATATGGACGCGCTGATGACCATCTGCGAGGCTGGCGGCGTACAGGTCATCGAAGACTGCGCTCACACAATGGGAGCCCGCTGGAATGGCGTGCCGTCCGGGCGCCATGGCCTTGCGGCGTGCTATTCCACGCAGACCTACAAACACATGAACTCTGGAGAGGGTGGCTTGCTGACCACCGATGATGCCGAACTTGCGGCTCGCGCAGTGCTGCTTTCGGGATCATACATGCTCTATGAGAGGCACCGGGCGGCGCCGCCCCCCGAGGCTTTTGCGCAGCTTCGCTATGAATTGCCGAACATCTCCTCGCGCATGGACAATCTTCGCGCCGCAATCTTGCGCCCGCAGCTCTTGGGGCTGGAAGCCGCCGTCGCTGCCTGGGGCGAACGCTATCGTGCCGTTGAGACCGTGTTGCGAGATGCACCGGGCGTGCGGGTGATCGAGCGACCAGAGGCCGAGCACTATGTGGGTTCTTCGATCCAATTTCTGCTTCTTGACCGGGAGGATGCGGAGATCGAGGCGTTGATTGCGGGCTGCGGTGAACGCGGCGTGGAACTGAAATGGTTCGGGGCACCAGAGCCTCAGGGGTTTACGTCTGTCTATCGCCATTGGCGCTACACCCATGCGACGCCGATGCCCGCGAGCGACCGGGTGTTGCATGGGGTGCTCGACATGCGTCTTCCTTTGACATTCAGTGTTGAGGACTGTCGACTGATCGCGCGTATCGTTGTCGAGGAGTGCCAGAGGAATGTCTCAATCGAGATGCACGCGGGTGCGGCGGAATAGCGTTCGCGGCGCGGTCGTGTCGAACCAAGTTTTCGGCTGATGCGATGTGGCGACTTCCGCCGATCGTGCTGGCAGGCGGTCTTCTCGCACTCACCGCGGCCGGACTGGGTCTAAGTCTCGGACTTCGCTGGGCACCCGTGTCCGAGACCGAGGTGATCGAGACATGGGCGGCTGATTACGTCCGAGAAACCGGGGGCACACGGACCGATTGCGCAGCAACCCCCGATCCGCGCCAAGATGTTTGGATGGTGATCCGTTGCGGCCAGGGTGACAAGGGTCGGGTCTATCCAGTCGACCGAATGGGGCGCTTGGTCTTGCCTGACGCGCGCGCTCCCTCCACGTAGTCATGGCGAAAGGAGCGAACGGCTGATGACGGAAACTCAGGTTCAACGGGGTTTTCAAGGGGCGCTGCTCGCTGTTGTTTTGGCCGGTAGTGCATCCGCTGCCGAGCCGGACGCCGCGCAAGTCAACACGCTGAGGGCCTGCATCTCCGGAGCCGAGGAGCCATTTGAGACATGCCTCGACAGTCTCGCCGCCGCGTGTCGGGCGGCGCAAGAAGGGGGTGAGACAACGCTTGGTTTGACGTTTTGCAATGCGACCGAAACGGCGGCGTGGG
>JBCCKB010000182.1:0-7250 GCA_039027595.1 Pseudomonadota bacterium
CTGGGACGGCCCCTTGAAGCCTTCGACGGAGTGGCGCTTTCACTGGCTCACCATGACACGTCGCCATGACGTGACGGCGCTTATCCACGCCCATCCACCCTATGCCACCGCGCTGTCGATCCTGCGCGAGCCGATCCCGCCATGTCATTATATGATCGCCGCCTTTGGTGGAATGGATGTGCGGGTCTGTGACTATGCGACTGTGGGCTCCAGCGAACTGGCCGAATATGTTTTGGCTGGGCTCGACGGCAGGAACGCTTGCCTCATGGCGAACCATGGGATTGTCGCGACCGGTTTGGGGCTCGAACAGGCTCTGTGGCGCACCGGCGAACTCGAAGCCGTCGCGCGCCACTATCATCTTGCCCGGCAGATTGGCGAGCCGGTACTTTTGAAAGAGGAAGAAATTGCTGACACCCATCGGGTATTTGCGGGATATGGCTTACGGGGCACTGAGGACACGCGGGACCCTACGGGTCGGGGTCTGATTTAGCGGCCAGCTTGCGCCGAATTCACTAAAGCGCCCAGCCATAGCGCTTCAAACAAGTCGCAGGTTTGAAGAGTATGCCCACCGTCGAGATACTGACCACTTATGTGCCACGTCTCTAGGCGCTTTCGCGCGGTGTTTGCTCTAGTCGTTTTTCTTCTAAAGATCGGTCGCCCGGGCGGCGCACGCCCCAACCAGGGGGTGGCATCCGGTTCCCCGGATGCGTCGGGTCGTCCCCCCAAATTGCTTGGTAGGTGTCCACAGCCATTCCGCGGCGCTGCAGATGGATGAAGATGCCCAACAGTAGGGGCCACCAGAGCGCAAGCGCAAGCCACATCCATACTGGGGCGTTGGCCTTCCATAGCACAAGAAGAATGACCCCGCTCGCAAGCACGACAACCCCGTATCCCAGGGACTTGTGCAACGCTTCGAACGCGCGTCTCCAGGTGGTCATATCGTAGTGATGTCCGCGGGGGCTGCCATCGGGTGCGAGAGCCGTCGGGCCGCCCTTGGAACCACGGCAAAAGCCCAGAAGAACCTGCAGCGTCGCGCCAAAAATAACTGCGTAGCCAAGCCACCCATGGATGTCGACGCGCGAGGGGTCACCGGGAAAAATCAAGGCAAGGCCGATCAAGGATAACGCGAAAACACTCGTCTGAGCGATCCAATGGCACCGCCACCAAAGCTGATTGTCAAGTTCGCGGGGCCAGTCCTGTCCCGGGAGGATTTTGAAGAACCGTGCAGCAATGATCGCCAAGGGAGCCAGCACGCCCCAAGCCAGCACCATCGCTCGACCGTGCCAGGACACCGCAAAGCCAACCATATGGGCGCGGTCCGGATCTATGGGCGAAGCGAGCCATTCCCACATTGCTCATCCCTTAACCGCGCCGGCGGTCATGCCTGTGATGATCTGGCGGCTCGCCAGGAGGGTGAAGATGATTGGGGGTATCGCGAGCAGCATTCCGGTAGCCATGATGACACCCCACTCCACGTTAAACTCGCTCATGTTATTGACGATCAGAATTGGCACCGTGCGCGTATCGCGGTCAGAAAGCGCCGAAGCGAGAAGATACTCGTTCCAAGCGATCCGGAACGTAAAGATCGCAGCCGCGGCCAGCCCAGGCTTTATCAGCGGCAGCACCACCAAGAAGAACACCTGGAAAGGACCCGCACCGTCGACCCGTGCTGCCTCTTCGAGCGATCGGGGCACCTGAACAATGAAGCTTTGCAGGATCCAAATGACAAAGGGCAGGTTCATCGCGACATAGACAAGGATGATGCCCGAATGCGTGCCCGCCAAACAAACATCACCGCGGCCGCCAAAGGCCTCCCGGATTGCACCACCCAGTAACCCGTCCCGGTCGAGGCAGAACTCATTATTCCAAAGTCCGAAGACCGGCACGAGAAGCACTGCGGGAGGCACCATCCTCACCATCAGCGTCGTGAGTGACACGGTATCGCGGCCCATGAAGCGGAAACGAACCAACGCGTACGCGCCCATGCACCCGATTACGAGAGTGAGCGCTGTCGAAATAAGCGCAATGATCAATGAGTTGATGAAGGCCCCGCCGAACTTGAGCGCGCAGAAGTCGAGGTGATCCAGCTCATACCAAAGGATATCGCAAAGCGCGGTCTCGTAGTTCTGGATCGTGGGCAAGAACAGAAGACCTGTGCTGCCAGAGATGATGTCGACATCGAGCTTGAAACTGTTGACGAACATCAAGAGCACCGGACCGACCGACATAAACACCAGGACTGCGATAAGGGCGTAGAAGGCCGGATTCTGCCGCTCGTGAGGTTGCGCCATCAGATGTCGTCCTCTGCCGCGGCGCGGACCCGAGCGGCGCGAGCCTCTTGCCAGCGGGTAAACGCAAACATGCCCAAGGTAAGTGCCAGGAGCAGGAGGAGCAGGTAGTTCGACATGGCCGCGGCCACGCCAAGCTCGCGAAACTCGGTCGCGGTGCGCGAAATTCTAAGCGCCAAAATCTCGGTCGAGAGCCCGGGTCCGCCTTCGGTCATCACGAGGATCACTTCAAGAACTTTGAAGGCGTCGATCAGTCGGAGAAGCCCTGTGACGATCAGGACCGGCATCATGAGGGGCAGCTTGATAAACCAGATCTGCTGCCACGCGGTCGCGCCATCAATACGTGCCGCTTCGAGGGCGGAGCGGGGTAACGATTGCAGCGCGGCAAGGGCGAGAATGAAAATGAACGGCGTCCACTGCCAAATATCGGCGATGATCACCGATGTGAGCGCATGTTGGCCCAGCCAGTCGATCTTGGGCAGACCAAGGCTTTCGAGGGTTCGATTAAACGTCCCCACAGTGGGATGGTACATGTAACGCCACATGAGGCCGACGACGACGGGCGCAATCATCATTGGCAGGATAAAGAGCGTGCGCAGGACGGACATGCCCCGGATGTTCCGGTCGAGAAGAAGGGCAAGCCCCACGCCAATCACCATCTCAAAGGTCACCACAAAGAACGCGAACCGCAAGGTGACCGACAGACTCTCTCGGAAATTGGGGTCGCCCCACAGGGTCACATAGTTCTTGAGCCCGACAAACTCGGCCTCGCCGATTGTTTGGCTGGGGTCCCATGCTCTGAAACTGCCCCAAACCATGTAGCCCAACGGATAGAGGAGCGCGATCGCCATGATGACGGCGGCTGGGCCCATGAAGAGATAAGGCGTCAGACGATTTGCCCGGGCGAGTGACATGGCTGGCTCAGCACGCGTTTATGGGTGAACGGGTGCCGGGGCGCGGTTCGCCCCGGCGGTTTTCAAAGGCGCGGTCAGTTCCAGGTGTAGTAACCGGCTTCTTCCATCACGGCCTCTGTGCGCTCCGCGACACCATCAAGCGCTTCCTGAATATCGAGGCCCTCGGTCAACACCTTCGAAAGCGTCGTTCCGAGATCGGCATTGATCTTGCCCCAAACGGGGATGATCGGCCGCCAGTCGGGATCGGCATGCTTAAGCGCTTCGCCGAATGTGGCCATGTGCGGAAACTGCGCGTTCACGTCCGCGTCGGCATGCGTCGAAAAGCGCGACGGGTTGCCGCCAGCGAGCGCCACAAGCTTGTCCCCTTCTTTCGACGTCAGCCACTGCATGAGCAGGAAGGCGGCTTCCTTGTTCTCGGCGTTCGACGGAATGCCAATTCCAAAACCCCCGGTTTGGCTGCCACGACGCGAGCCCATCGGATGAAGCGCCCAGCCGACATTGCCCACAACCTGTGATTTCTCCGGGTCGTTGATCTGTCCGGCCACGACGGTCGTGTCGAGGAACATCGCTGTGTCGCCGTTCAGAAACGCGCCCAAGGCTTCGCCGAAGCCAAAGCTCGCGGCACCCTCAGGCCCACAGTCAACAAGCGTTTTCAGTGCATTCGCAGCTTGTACGCCTGCCTCGTTGTTGACGATTGGCTTCCAAGCATCGTCAAACACCCGCCCACCAAGGGGTGCGAGGTGGAGGAGGAACGCGTGGCTTGCGTGGTGTCCTGATGCGGCCCTCGAAGCAACGCCGCCCATGCCAGGTTCCAACTCCGGGATCTGGCAGGCAAGTTCCAGCATCTCTTCATAGGTTTCCGGCACTTCCAAGCCGTGCTTTTCGAAGATGTCGGTCCTGTACCCAAGGATCGATGTTTCGGAACCGTAGGGGATCCCAAAAAGCGATCCGGTTTTGCCTTCAAGATAGCCCTTGTTCCCGCCAGCAAAGCCGATGTTGTACACGTAGCCGTCGATGAGATCGTCAGCGTCGTAGTTCGGGTCCGCCAACTTTGGATTCATGAAATACTTGGCCAAGTTCTCAAGCTGGTCGGCGTAGACGTAATCGGCCTTTGAGAACACTACATAGGCGATGAGATCGTACTCTCCTTCGTCCTGCGCCAATTCCAGGGTTTGGCGTTCACGCATCTTGAGATAGGGCAGTTGATCCACCTCCACCTCAATTCCGGTTTGCGCGGTGAACTCAGGCAGGATCTTCATGACCGCGTCGTAATGCGGATGCGCCGGGAAGTTCACGATCAGCGTCGTCCCCTCGTACTCTGCATAGGGATTGGCGAGCGCGGTCCCCGCCATCAAAATAGATGCCACGCCAGCCAGCGCGGTTGTCTTTAGTGTTTTCAGCATTTGGTTCCTCCCATTGGATCTTTGGTCTCTCAGCTAAGGGCCCGTTCGGTCTTGCTATCGAACAAGTGGACACCGTTCGGGTTGACGGCGAATTTCAGAGTCTGGCCCAAGGCAACCGGGGTCTCGGAATTGAGCTCGACCATGACGTTGGCGGCCCCGCATCGACACAACAGCACCGATTGGGCGCCCACGTACTCCGAAACCATGACGTCCAGGGTCAGCGATTTCTCATCCTGAGCCTCAGGGTCAAACCGCAAGTCGGACGGACGGATACCGAGTACGACGGATTTCTCGTTATGGCCCCGCGCCGCCTGTGCCTTGTCCCCTTCCAAATGAAGCGCAAACCCCTCGCCGACAATGTATAGCGATCCACTCCGATCCTGGATCTCGCCGGCGAGAAAATTCATCGGCGGCGACCCCAGAAACCCCGCGACAAATCTGTTGACCGGCCTCTTGAAGAGCTCTTCCGGCGCGCCCTGCTGCTGAATATAACCACCATGCATCACCACGATGCGGTCGGCGAGCGTCATTGCCTCGATCTGATCGTGGGTGACATAAATCATGTTTTTCTCGACGCGTTGGCTCATCAAGGCCAACTCGGCCCGCATCTGCCCTCGAAGCTTGGCGTCCAGGTTAGACAACGGCTCATCAAACAAGAAAATCGCGCTGTCCTTGGCGAGCGCACGCGCCATCGCAACGCGCTGGCGCTGTCCGCCCGATAGTGCTCCGGGCTTGCGATGCAGGAACTCCGTCAGCCCCACCGTTGCGGCAACTTCCTTTACCTTCGCATCGATCTCGGATTTCGGCCTACGGGCAAGACGAAGCGCAAACGAAATATTCTGCGCCACGTTCATGTGCGGATAGAGCGCGTAGTCTTGAAACACCATCGCGAGATCGCGCTCTTTTGGTTCAAGATGGCTGACAGGCTTTCCGCCTACGTAAATCTCGCCGCCAGACACATCCTCGAGCCCAGCGATCATCCGAAGGGTTGTGGATTTGCCGCATCCCGATGGGCCAACCAACACGGTGAACTCATGGTCAGCCATCTCTAGCTCGATGCCGTGAAGCACCTCCACCTCGCCATATCGCTTGACCAGCCGCTCGAGTTGGATCGTCGGCATTGTAGACCTTCCCCCTTGTTACCGGTCACATTAGCAATTGTGACCGGTAGCACAAGCATATTTCGAGTGTTCGCCTCCAAAAACCAACACTGCGGGCTACAGCTTGCGTGTGCTCTCTCGAAAACACAGCTCCGCATCGACACCGAGATGACGTGGCCCGAGCTCCGGAGCTGAGCCGTCAACTAGCAATTCAGCGATCAGCCGTCCTGTCGCCCGACCGATACCCTTGGGATCCACCTTGACCGTCGTGATCCCGGGCTTGGAGAAACGTGACACTTCAAAATTGCCGAACCCAGCAATTCCGATATCCGTAGGCACGCGCCGTCCCAACGCACCAAGTGCCGAAAGCGCGCCAAAGGCGGGCGCATCCGAAACGCAAAACACGCAATCTGTATCCGGGAAGGCCTTTAGAAGTTCGGGCGCGGCCGCCGCACCGTCTTCAATCGAGATCGGCGGTTTGCCGATCTTCATGAGACGATGCGCCGAAAGACCCGCCTCCTCGAGCGCTTCGCGCCATCCCGCGCGCCGCGCCGCTCCCCTGGTCCACGCGTCGTCTGCTTCGCACAAAAAGGCGATGTTTGAATATCCGCGCGCAATAAGGGCTCGCGTCATGTCGGCGGCCGCCGCCTGGTTCGAAAATCCAACCGTGTGGTCCACCGGATCGCTCGGACGCTCCCAAAGCTCAATCACCGGAACATGCGCATCTGCCAAGAGGGCGACGGTGCGGTCTGAATGACCATCGTAGGACAGGACCACTGCCTCTGGGCGGCGTCGGAGCATTGCTTCGACGATCCGCTCCTCGCGCTCGATGGAATAGTCGGTGTGGCCCAGCAGGATTTGGCGACCGATACCTTCAATCTCCTCGGTCAGCGCCTGCACTGTCTCCGCGAAATGGAGATTGTTGAGGGACGGCACGAGAACTGCGACAAAACCCGAGCGTTTGGTCGTAAGGCTTTCGGCCATCTGATCGGGGACATAATTCATATCGCGCACGACCTTGAGAATGCGTGCACGCGTCGTGGGCGAAACGGGGCTATCTTTCTTTAGCGCGCGCGAGACCGTCATCCGCGAGACCCCGGCCACCTCGGCCACATCTCGCATGGTCACCACGCCAACGGTCCTGTCGCGATCCGGCATTACCCACTTGCTCTGTTACCGGTCACAGGCTGCGGTAATTGTCGCCATAACGCAAGGCATGGGCGGCTAGTGGCTGGTTTCCCCGAGCACGAGCCTTGATCCGACATCGATCCGCTTTGTCTCTACCCCCCCGCGCAGGGCCGCACCGAGCACAGCGGCCACTTCAACCCCTATGGCCCGGGCGTTGACATCAACAGTTGTAATCCTTGGTTCCGACACCGAAGCGATCTCGAAGTTTCCAAATCCGGTCACCGCGATGTCTCTTGGGACGTCGAGGCCCAGCCGACGGCAGCCGCTCAAGACACCAAAAGCAACGGGGTCAGATACACAAACGAGAGCGTCATACTGCAAGAGGTCGCGCCCAAGTGCCTCGACCAGAGCCGCGCC
>JBCCKB010000183.1:0-7233 GCA_039027595.1 Pseudomonadota bacterium
CCCCCGGGGATACTTGTGAAGAGAAGAAGCTGTCTCTTGGAATGCGTCCGCCTAGCGGCCAAACCCCGAGAAATCTCCCCGGACGTCTTCGCCGATCCCGAGCCAGCTTTGCGTGACCCGCGCCAAGTGGTTGGTGATCCGGACCTTTTGGGTCTGGCCTTCCTGGGCGGCCACAACTGCGGCGGCGCCGGTGAAGGCGGGCAGGTCCGCCTTGATAAACTCGGGCTCGGTGACGGGTGCCACCGTCTCGCTATCGAAGCCTTGGATCGTGAAGGCGATGTTGTGAACCGCGCCGGGCGCGGTGTTGACCGCGGCCGGCGTGACGGCATGGAACTCCTGTAATGTTACTGCGAACGTCACATCCTGGGAGCCCTGGAGCGCCGAGGCGCCGGATGTGATCCCATCTTCGACGATGCTGGCCACCTGCTTGCGCCGGTTCCCCCGGGGCTCTCCGTGCCAAACGATATCGGCATTTGGTGCCAGACGGTTCGCCTCGGACACTGTGAGCTCGGCGGGCACCGTGACCTGTACGGTGTTGAGCCGCCACGATCGTGTCACGTCGGGGGTGAGTTGGGTGTCAAAATTGGTGGACCAGCGGCTTGAACAGGCCGCGAGGAGGGCAGGCGCCCCCATGATCAGGAAACGGCGGTGCATTTCGGTATCCTCTGCTCGTCCTCGGCACGGTTGCGTGCGCATGTTTGTTGGCGCGTTCGCGCTGGCCCAACGATAGGCGAGTCCCGCGGAAAAATCACACGCCGCGTGGTGTCTAGCAGATTATTGCGGCAGAAGTGTGGTCACGCCCACAGAGGCGGCCCGGGCGAGATCGGGGTCGAGCGACATTGGGATGTATTCGCCGCGCCGCCACAGCTCGCCCAGGTCATCGTAGTGCCGCGAAAGCGGGTGGCCTGACTGGCCGGTCGAGGTGACAAAGACCGAGCTGTCGGGATCGGCAAAGTCATAGACGCCCCGGTACCCCGCCCCGTGAACATTGAGAAACGGATCTGGGTCGCGGCCCGACGTGGCGCCGCGCATCAGTGTGTTGTCCCCCCCGGATGTGGACTGGCGGATGTTGACAATCCAATCCAGCGCCGGGATGTCCCCCAGAACGACATGATCATGGCGCGCCTCGTGGGCGTCGCCCCAGCGCAGGGTTTCCAGGGCTGTTCCATAGCGCTCTGAGATCCAGATGAGCGCGTCGTCGAGGGCGAGACGGGCAATGTCGCGGCAGCTTTCACGGTCGGAGGACTGGACAACGTCGCACCAAATCGCCGCGCCATCCACATCCCGGAACACGCGTTCGATAAATACCGGCTCGGGATGGGTGAACTCGGCCGCAAGCGGACCGCCCAGTTCGTCGCGGATCAGCCTGTCCTGGAGCGCGCGGATCCAAGCGGCGTAAATCAGCGGCTCGGGCAGATGCTCGTTCATTTCCCCGTTCCAGTCCGCCAGAAGCGCCAGCGCGCGTTGGCGCAGGCGTTCCGGGGTTCCTTCGGGAGCAGGCGCCCCCGTATTGAAAAGGTCTTTCCCGATCAGCGGCAAAAGCGCGCGCGCGGTGAATGAGACCGTATCAAGCTGCGCCTCGATAAAGCTGTCGCGGGTATGAACCTCGCGGCTTTGCATAAGCCCGCGCCACCGCTCGACCCTTTGGGTATCGCCCCAGTCATATGAGATGTGAAACGGGAATGGCTCCTCGGCGACCTTGTTGTTGGAGTTCCCCGGGATCCCGCCCACGGGCTCCACGAATTCGGGGTTTGCGGCGTAGGAGAGCCCGCCATGCCAGCGGTTTTCAGGTCGGGCGCCCAGCGAGGGAAGCCGTCCCCGGCTTTGGTGGCGCGCAGGACGGCGAGGAGCCTGGCCAATCACCTTCATCGCAATGCGCTCTCGGTCGACGACCATCAGGTTGTTCGAGGGAGCCACGTGGCGCTCGCCTGCGGCCAGAGCTTCTTCGAGGGTGCCCGCACGCATCAGCCCAATAGCGGCGCCAAGCGAGGTGTCTTCTTCGGAAAGACCCGTCCAAGAGAGCGCCACCACATGTCCTGGCGGTGTGATTTGGGCGAGGTCGAGATGAACCCCGGGCAGGATCGGGCCGTTCTCCGACCACCTGAGCTTGACGGTTTGTGGCTCGGCGTCCTTTACGTTGATGATCGAATCCCGCGAACGGAGCGGCGTCCATCCGGCGCTGGTTCGGATCTGGGTCGGGTTCGTGGGGTTCAGTTCCTCGATGAGCAGGTCCTGGTCGTCGAGATAGGACGACGTCAGACCCCAGCCCAGCCGATCGGAACGACCGATCAGGATCCCGGGAAGGCCTGGGATGGTGCCGCCGATGACACCGCCGGTTTCCAGTTCAAGGCGCGCGAGATACCACACGCCAGGCGCGCTGAAACCGAGATGCGGGTCATTTGCCAAAAGCGTCGCGCCCGTCGTGGAGCGCGAGGGTGCGGCGGCGAATGCATTCGATGCGCCCCCTAACCCGCGCTGGGGCGCGGGATAGAGAAAGTCCTGCACTGGCGCGGCCACAGCGGTGCGGATCTCGCGCGCTCTGGGAACAAGGCCTGCGTATTCGGGAAGCGCCGCTATCCCTGCGCCGGGTGCGTCCGGGACGATGTCCGCGAGGCGGTCGGCGTCGTTCAGCACCAGCGACAGCCGCGCACGCAGCACTTCTTGCGATGCCTTGTCGGTCAGTTGGAATGCCATCAGCTTGGCAATCGCGATGCTGTCGGCGGGTTGCCAGGGTGAGATTTGTGGCGGAAAGATCCAGTATTCCGGTGCGCCGCGCCCGCGCGCGCCCAGGTTCACCTGACCTAGCCAGGCGTTGACGCCGCGTGCATACGCCTCGAGCGCCGCGCGCGTGTAATCGTCCTGGGCGTTCACGGACTGCACCGAAATCCGATATAGATCGAGCCGCCGCATAAGATCGTCGGTGAGAAACGTCCGTTCTCCGAAGATTTCCGAGAGCCGGCCTTGGGCCGTGCGGCGCAGGAGCATCATCTGCCAAAGCCTGTCTTGGGCGTGGACAAATCCCAGCCCAAAGAAGGCATCTGGGTCATTGGCGGGAAAAATGTGGGGCACGTTGGCATGATCCCGCACGATCTCGAGCTCCGCGCCAAGCCCCGGCACGTTGAGCGTATCGGTATAGTCCGGGATCGAGCGGGCCGCGAACCAATAGACAAGAACAACCACGGCGAACACGAGAAACACGAGCGCCGTGATGCTGCGGAAGAGCCAACGAAAAATGCGTGCCATCGTCCTGCTCGAGTTGACGGGGCCGGGCGGTTCTTTAGTTAGGCAAGCGATAAGCGATTTTGAGTGGAGAGGAAAGCCATGGCGGCGCTCGCATTTCTCGGACTTGGCGTGATGGGCTTTCCCATGGCAGGTCATCTCCAGGCCGCGGGCCACAACGTCACGGTTTATAATCGAACCATCCCGAAGGCGGAAGCTTGGACTAACCAGCATGGTGGGGCCTTTGCGCCGACCCCAAGAGAGGCGGCAGAGGGCGCCGAGTTCGTGATGGCCTGCGTGGGCAATGACGACGACCTCCGGTCGGTTGTCTTGGGCCCCGATGGTGCGCTCTCGGGCATGGCTCCTGGTGCGACATTCGTGGATCACACGACCGTCTCGGCTGCGGTCACCCGAGAGCTCTATGCAGCTGCCAAGAAGACCGGCGTGGGGTATATCGATGCGCCAGTCTCGGGGGGCCAGGCCGGTGCCGAGAACGGCCAGCTTGGCATTATGTGTGGTGGCGATGCCGAGACATACGACAAGGCCGAGCCCGTGATCGCCGTCTACGCCAAGGTCTGCGGGCGCCTTGGTGAAAGCGGCGCGGGCCAGATCACCAAAATGGTCAATCAGATCTGCATTGCCGGGCTGGTGCAGGGTTTGTCCGAGGGGCTTCACTTCGCGGAAAAAGCAGGCCTCGATATCCAGGAGGTCGTGAGCGTAATCAGCCAAGGCGCCGCCGGATCGTGGCAGATGGACAACCGGCACAAAACCATGGCGGAAGACCACTTCGACTACGGATTTGCCGTCGATTGGATGCGCAAGGATCTCGAGATCTGTCTCAAGACGGCTGAAGAAAATGGCGCGAGCCTGCCGGTCACCGCTCTTGTCGACCAGTTCTATAAGGACGTCCAAAAGATGGGCGGTGGGAGATGGGACACGTCAAGCCTGATCAAGCGCCTCCGGGCGTTGGGGTGACGCGGGCCCACTCAATGAGCCCGACATTGCCATGACAACCAGCGGAGAGCTCCACCGATACTTCCTCTCGAACGGTGACCGCAGGCTGCATAAGTGGCTCCATTACTTTGACATTTATGAACGGCATTTCGCGCGGTTCCGTGCCGGTCCGATCCGCATGTTGGAAATTGGCGTGCACGGAGGCGGGTCGCTTCGAATGTGGCGCGACTACTTTCACCCAGAGTCGCAGATCGTCGGTATCGATATTGACCCCGACTGCGCAGTGCATGCGAGCGGCGGCATTGCCGTCCATATCGGAAGCCAGGATGATCCCGAATTCTTGAGAGATGTGGTCGAGACCTATGGCGGATTTGACATCATCCTAGATGACGGCAGCCACGTGAACTCCCACGTGATCAAGACCTTCGAAACGCTTTACGAACATGTCTCGCGGACGGGCGCGTATCTGGTCGAGGACATGCACACGTCATACTGGCCGAAATACGGCGGCGGGCTTTGTCGCGAGGGCAGCTTTATTGAGTTCGCCAAGGCCAAGATCGACGAGTTAAACGCGCCACATGTGGGTGGCAGTTTCGAGGTGACGCCGTTCACCCGCGCAACCGATAGCATCACGTTCTACGACAGCGTTGTCGTTTTTGAGCGGCGACCCCAGGGGCGGCGCCAGCACGTGATCACCGAGGCTCTGTGAACGGCGACAGAAGCGCGAAAGCACATCTGGCTCGCCCCGTTGAGCCAGGCCGGAAACCGGCAGATTGCCCCGCTCAAGGTATCGGTGTGTCCTGGATCGGGTGGCCTCTAGGGAGCTTGCTACTGGGTAAGACGCAGCGTCTCGATGCTTGAAGCGATCGAGTTGAACGCCCGGCTGATGTTCAAACCTTCGATGTTGTAGAAGTGCGCCGGTGTGCTGGCGCATTCCGCCATCAAGTCGCGGGCCGATTTTGGCGCGAGAAATGCTATTGTGAACACCGTGATCCGGTCAGAGCGCACCAGGGAGCCATCATCGGCGAGGACCGGCTTTTTTGCTTCGTTGCACATGGCAGTGATATGGCCGTTGTTGACGGCGGCGTCATGGGTTGTGCTTCCGTCCACGTAAAGGCTCGCAGGCGGATAGAAGCTCTCGACGGCCGCAGGATCGTTCGGCAGGAAGTCCGAGCCGGTTGAGCCGTATTGGTCGAGAATTGGCGCCATCGCTTCCCAATGAGCCCGGTCCTGATCCGAGAGTTCGGCGACGGCGTCCTCGGGTGTCATGCCCTGGGCGACTTTGGTCTTGAGCGTTTCGAACACCGGGCGCCCATTCTCGATGATAGTGTAGGTCCAGTCCTGCCAATCGGGGTCAAGATACTTCGGCCGAAACTGTGACGTCGTCTTGCCGTCGGTCATCAGCACGACGATTTTCATCGCTTCACTATCCCAATCGGCGGGCCGAGCGGCAAAGGCTTTTTCGACGACCCCGGCCGATGCCAGGGCGGCGATTTCATCGCGCGATGTGGGGTTCAACAGAGCAACGCCGTATTTCATGCCGATATGGGTCGCTGTCCCATCGTGGAGACGGATGTTTCGCACGTAGTCCGAAAGCGTTTGATAGTTGTTCTCCATGGGCATGATCGCGGATGTGTCCTTCGGGCACCATCCCCAATTCATCCATAAGTCACTGATCAGCCAACGCATTTTATGCGGCACCTGCAAGCCGCTGGATGATGGCAAATTGGCGGTGTTGAAATCGGCGTCGGTAACTTCGACGCAATGCGACCAGGAGTGCCAAGGCAAGCCGCCCATGAGCGCAAAGAGTTCGGGACCGGGGTTCACATGGCCCGCGTATGGAACGATGTTCACGGTGATATGGGCGGAGCTTGGGGATTGAACGCAATTGTTGCCCGATTGATCACAGGTCACGTCAAGAACCTTCCGGAGAAACCCGTCGACGGCATCCCTGAGGTCATTGATCCGGTTCTCTCCGGTAATCACGGAAGGTGTCGCACCAAACTCGTCAAAGCGCATCGAGCCAGAGATATCGAGAACGAGCGAAATCTCGACGGGCGTTGCGCGTTGTTCGGCGGCGGAGGCCGCCAAACCGTTGAGCTTATCGTAGCCGACGAGCTTCATGAAAATCGTGTTCAGGTCGAAATCGTAGCTCGCGGTCGTGGAGCGCGACACAAGGTTACCTGGGGTGGAAGACACACCTTGGGAAAGGACCTCCTCGTTGCAGGTGGGCGCCACCACGGTGGGATCAAAGCCCGCGCTTTCGATGAAATCCCGGATCACCGTTTCGCACTCGCTCCCGATGTTGAGGTTCGAGGCGGCGAGGACCGCGGAATCGAGCGAGTTTTGCAAGGCCGTTCGACGTGTTTCATAGCGCATCAGATCGACGGCCATGCCGAGAATGAAGAGCATTGTCAGGAAAATGAAGAGAGACAGGGCGGTCATCCCGGCGTCTTCGGAACGTTGAAAACGAGCGGCACGAGGCCCTAGCGCGGCGCGAAAATCTCGGAACATGGACACGTTGGTACTCACTCGTCTGCACAGACAAAAACATCACTTCAACGGTTAATCAGTATGCCTGACGGTACGTGGAAACGAGTCTCCTTGCCCGGAAACGGCCCCGTTTTTGCCATTTTGGAGATACTTAGCGCGGACGAGCCGTGATTGTTTCCACAAGAGCGCAAGCACCATGGTGCCCGTCCGACGTCCTTGATGAAACGCGAATGAGTTTTGACGGCGTGAATGCCATGCCATTACCCAGTGGCGGCGCGCCGGCGTTCAAGCGAGGAAATGATGACGCGCCAATCCCTAAACAGACAGCCGCGCGGCATTCGCGCCGCGCTCTCGATAGGGGGTGGTCTGATATTGCGAACGATAGCACTTCGAGAAATGAGAGGGACTTGCGAAACCGCAAGCGAGCGCGACGTTGATCACGCTCATATCCGTCTGCATGAGAAGGTTGCGGGCCTTCTGAAGGCGAATTTCCATGTAGTACCGTTTTGGGCTTCGGTTCAGGTAGCGGCGGAACAAACGCTCAAGCTGGCGCGTCGACATGCCAAC
>JBCCKB010000184.1:0-7232 GCA_039027595.1 Pseudomonadota bacterium
ATCACGCCGACACTGTCGGAGCCTCCGTCGATCCTGTCGCCAAAACCGCTGCTGTCCGCGTCCGAGCTGCCTTGAACCAAGCCTTGATGCGCTTGGATGCGATCAAGCCGCGTGGCCGGGACGTCCCTCTGTCCATGAATCTCTCGAACGGCGTAGATCGGATCCATCATGTCAACGCCCGTTCCGCACCTCGCTCGATGGCATCGCGAAGCCTCTTCTCAAGTGCGCGCTGCTTGGCCTCAGAGACGTATTTCAGTCCGAACATGTCCTTGACGTAGAACGTATCGACCACCTGCTCGCCATAGGTGGCGATGACGGCACTTGCGATATAAACATGAGCTGCGCCGAAACTGCGTGTAAGATCGTATAGAAGGCCGGGGCGGTCGCGGGTGTCGACTTCGATGATCGTATAGATGTCCGAGCCCTCGTTGTCGAAGCTGATACTCGTTGGGACACGGAAAGCCCTTTCACGCTTCTTGATCTTGTCGCGGTCCTTCAACGCATCCCGGGCCACGACCTCGCCCTTAAGCGTTTTTCCGATCATTGTCTCCAGGCGCTCGAGCCGGGCGGCCTCGAAAGGTCGGCCCTCGTCATCCTGGATCCAGAAGGCCGCCGTCGCATATCCATCCATCGATGTATAGGTTCGGGCATCGACGACATTGGCGCCCACAAGCGCAATGGCGCCCGCGAGGCGCGAGAAAATTCCCGGATGGTCCTGCATCGCAAAGCAGGCGCGGGTCGCATCGCGATCCTGATCAAGGAAGAGTTCCATTCGGATCTCGTCTTCTGGAGGGTCGCGCAGGAGTTTTGCAAAAACCGCGTGAACGCGAGCCGGTAGCCCTTGCCAGTACGGTCCGTAGTGGCGTTGGGTCTCCGTGCGAAGCTCCTTTGCGTCCCAGTCCCTCAGCGCTTCGCGCAGCGCACGTTTGGCTTCGTTCTCGCGCGCGCTCCGATTGATCGCCTCGAGCCCATTCTCAAGCACACTTGCGGTTTCACGGTAAAGCGTCCGAAGAAGCTGCGCCTTCCAGTTATTCCACGTGCCTGGGCCCACGCCTCGAATGTCGCAAACTGTCAGAACGGTCAAAAGATCAAGCCGCTTTTTCGTCTTCACCGCATTCGCGAACCCACGGATCGTGCGCGGGTCAGAGAGGTCGCGCTTTTGCGCCATATCCGACATCAGCAAGTGGTAGCGCACGAGCCACTCCACTGTTTCTGCGTCATCCTTTCTGAAGCCAAGCCTCGGCACCACCTTTCGGGCGATTTGGGCTCCAAGAACCGAATGATCTTCGTTTCGCCCCTTGCCGATATCGTGCAACAGAAGCGCGATATAGAGCACCCGGCGATTAACGCCGCCCTTCAGAATTCGACTGGCGACCGGCAGTTCCTCGACGAGCTCGCCGCGCTCGATCTTTGCCAGCGTAGCGATGCACTGGATGGTATGTTCGTCGACCGTGTAGTGATGATACATGTTGAATTGCATCATCGCCACGATGGGTGCGAATTCAGGGATGAACGCGGCGAGCACGCCCACCTCGTTCATGCGCCTCAAGCCCCGCTCTGGATTACCATGTTTTAGGAGCAGATCGAGGAAGATCTGGGTCGCCTCGGGGGTCTCGCGCATGTCCGCGTCGATTTTGTCCAGATTAGCGGCAATCGTGCGCATCGCGTCCGGGTGGATCAGATAGCCGGTGCGGAGCGCCTCTTCGAAGATCCGCATGAGATTGAGCGGATCCTCGAGAAATGCCTCCTCCGACGCGTAGTTGAGACGGTTGTTCACCATCTTGTAGCCTGTCTTCACTGGCTTCCGGCGGCTCATGAGCCGAAGGATCCCTGGGGCCTCTTTGGTATGCTCGGCCTCGAGCGCCGTGAGCAGAATTCTGGTCAACTCACCCACGCGCGTCGCATGGCGGAAGTAGTCTTGCATGAAGTGTTCGACCGCGCGACGCCCGCCGGTGTCCGCATAGCCCAGCCTTGCCGCCACCTCGACTTGCATATCAAACGTGAGCTGGTCCATGGCTCGGTTTGAGATCAAGTGAAGCTGGCAGCGGATCGCCATAAGGAAAGTCTCGGCGGCAAAGAAGCTCTGGTACTCTTCCGCCCGGAATGTCCCATCCGCCACGAGATCCGCGACATCGTTGGCGCCTCGAACGTATTTTGCGATCCAGTACAGCGTCTGGAGGTCGCGCAGCCCTCCCTTGCCCTCCTTCACATTGGGTTCCACGACATAGCGCCTGCCGCCCTGTTTTTCGTGGCGTTTTCCGCGCTCGCGAAGCTTGGCTTCGATAAATTCGCGTTCGGTGCCCCGAAACAGCTCGCGCCAGAGCCGGACTTCGAGATCATCCGCAAGCCCCTGGTCGCCTGCGAGAAATCGGGTCTCCAGCAAGGAAGTGCGGATCGTGAAATCGCCCCGTCCAAGACGCAGGCACTCCCGGATCGTCCGGCTCGCGTGACCCACCTTCAGGTGGAGGTCCCACAGGATGTAGAGCATCGATTCCACGACGCTTTCCGTCCAGGCATTGGCCTTCAGGGGCGTTACGAACAGTAGATCCACGTCGGAAAATGGAGCCATCTCTCCGCGCCCGTAACCGCCAACGGCAATGACAGAGAGCCGCTGGCCCTGGGTCGGAGTGGGGTTGGGGTGAACGCGCTTAACGACCAGGTCGAAGGCCAGCTCAACCACGCGGTCGGTGAGATAGGCATAAGCGCGCACCGCCTCACGGGCGGAACGGGGCCGGTCGAGCAACGCCTGGGATATTGCGTCGCGGCCCCTGGCAAGGGCCGACTTCAGAACCGGAACCACCGCGCCTCTGCGTGCGCGGCCGTCATCAGCCCCGCTCAAGGCGCGCTCAAGCTCGGCCTCGACCGCCGCGCCGTCGAAAACAACTTCGGGCGGGCAGATGAGGTTAGCGGCAGCCTCCGGCTGCGGCAGCGCTTCAGAAACCGAAGCTGTCGAAACTTCTGGGGGCGGGGTCAATGATGACGACCTGCTTATCTTGGACTTGAGCGACGGCGAGGCCGCGTTCGTTTGTTCCGTTGGGTCGAAAGCGGAAGACGCCGTTGACGCCGGCGAATCCGCTGGAGCGGGTGAGAGCTGCGGTCCCGAGCCCTTCGCCGGCTGCGCTCAGGGCGCCGATCGCCGCGATCCCGTCATAGGCCAGCCCCGCAAGCGGATGAGGGGCCACTCCGTAGGCGCCGAGATAGCGGGACCGGAACAACTCGGCAACGCCCGGGTCGGGTAGCGCGAACCAGGCGCCTTGGAGGCCATCGAGCTGCAAGGCGCCTGCCGGTATATCAAGCCTCTGAAGGCCGATAAACTGAACCTCGTTGGTGTCGACTCCATTTTCCGGTAGCAGCTGCGCCAGAAACGGGATCGCGCCGTCATTGCCAGACGTCATGAAGACCACGCTTGCGGCCGTGCGATCGACCTGATCTGCGATGGCGGGGATCGCGGAAATCAGCCCTTGCTGGTTCAACGGAAACGGAGCGGTGCCTGCGAGCCGCGCTCCGCTCGCGCCGATTGCACGAAGAATTGCATCGCGACCAAGCTCTTCGGCGGCACTTTGCCCGTGAACAATCAGGATGTCGTTCCGGCCCGAGCGTGCGGCGTAGGAGACAAGCCGATCGGCCGTGTTCTGGAAGGTCGAGCCCAAGAGATAGACACCGCCACCCGCGACGGAGGGGTTATTTGAGAAGGAGAGAACGTTTACGCCTTGGGTTGCCGCTACGGCACCTGCCGCGCCAGCCGCATCTGCAAAGAGCGGACCCAGAATGACCTGAGCACCATCAGCAATCGCGCGCGACGTGACAGCAGCCGCCTGTTCTGCGTTCCCGGCGGTGTCGTACACGCGAAGATCAATTGTCGTATCGCCCAGATCGGCCATGGCCAGGCGCGCGGCGTTCTCGAAGCTCTCCGCAAGTGCTGGTCCTTGCGCGCTCGCGCTTTGGGGAAGAAGAAGGGCAACCTCCACGGTCTCGCCGCCGCCTAGGATCGGTCCCGTACCCACCACACCCACATCGCAGGCGGACAAGGCGGCAAGGCCCCATAAGCCGACGGCTGCTCCGCGCAGCTTGCGGCCAAGTCGGAAAACGGCAACCATGGTGCACCTCGCCTGGGGATCGTGCCTCGTTGGCGGCGACCCTAGAACGGCGGAGGCGGCGTGTAAATCGACGGGAAAGGGCGACCCGTGGCGGACCGGCAGGGGGGAGCAGCGCTCGATCCCGGACTTTACGTGGTTTCCACGCCGATTGGTGCGGCCCGCGACATCACACTCAGGGCGCTTGATGTTCTTGCTCAGGCGGATGCGATTGCCGCCGAGGACACGCGCACCACGCGCAAGCTCTTGGATATCCACGGTATCTCCTTAAGCGGACGGCCGCTAATTCCATATCACGACCACAACGGTCCCGAGCAGAGGCCGCGGATCCTCGCAATGATCGCCGCAGGTCAGTCTGTGGCGTATGTGTCCGATGCCGGTACGCCGCTCGTTGCCGATCCGGGCTTCGTTCTGGCGCGCGAGGCGGCGGAAGCGGGTTTTCGCGTGCGCGCGGCCCCAGGTCCCTCCGCCATATTGGCCGCCCTGGTGGTCTCGGGTTTGCCCAGCGATCGCTTCCTCTTCGCTGGATTTCTACCCCCGGGCGCGGCCGCGCGTGAGCGGGTACTTCGCGAACTCGCGCCGGTGCCTGCCACGCTCATCTTTTTCGAGACGGCGCGGCGATCTTTGGAAAGTCTTCAGTCTTTGGCGACAGTCTTTGGCGAAACGAGACAGGGTGCCTTATGCCGGGAATTGACCAAGAAGTTCGAAGAGATCCGGCGTGGCTCGCTGGCTGAGCTTGCCCAATCCGTTCGCGTCGATCCGCCGAAGGGAGAGATCGTTTTCTTGGTCGACCGTGATCGCGCGGGCGTCGGTGCTGCGGAACGAGACGCAATGCTGAAGGAAGCCCTGAAAACCATGAGCGTAAAGGACGCGGCGCGCCATGTGTCAGACTGCCTGTCACTTCCGCGCCGCGAAGTCTATCAGGCGGCTTTGGCGATGGGCGCGGGCACATGAATGGTCAGGTCGCCCATTATGGTGGCTACGCGGCGGAAGACGCCGTGGCGCGCGCATATGAACGTAGGGGTCACGAGATCGCGGCCAGGAGGTGGCGCTCCGAGGCGGGCGAGATCGACCTCGTGGCGCGCAAGGGCGGCGAAGTCGTCTTCGTCGAAGTAAAGCGCGCCCGCGACCTTGCACGGGCGGCCGAGCGGCTGGGGCCGCGGCAACTGGGCCGAATTTCCCGCGCCGCCGAGCTATTCCTGGGAACGGAGCCCGATGGAACGGACACGCCTTCCAGGATAGATGTCGCCCTTGTGGATGGCAGTGGACGGATCGAAGTAATCGAGAACGTGTTCGCCACTTGAGCCCAGGGGGTAGTCGGGGGCCATTGTTTCTCGCGCGCGCGGCTGCCATCAAGGGGGCGTCTTTGCTTTCCGGAGCTCCTTAGTGCCACTTAAGGTCGCCTTTCAGATGGACCCGATCGGGGCTGTCGACATCGACGCAGATTCGAGCTTTCGGCTCGCTGAGGAGGCGCAGGCACGCGGTCACGAGCTTTTCTTCTACACGCCCGATCGGATCGCATATGTCGAGGGCCGGGTCACGGCGCGAGGCTGGCCCATGGAAGTGCGGCGCGCGGTGGGTGATCATGTATCGCTCGGACCGGAGCAAGAGGTCGACCTTGCCAATTGGGATGTCGTGTGGCTCCGGCAGGATCCGCCGTTTGACATGTCATATATAACCACGACCCATCTTTTGGACCGCGTTCACCCGAGGACGCTCGTGGTGAATGATCCTTTTTGGGTCCGGAACTACCCTGAAAAACTGCTTGTCCTTGACTTCCCCGAGCTTACTCCGCCAACCGCGATCGCCCGCAATATCTCCGCGTTAAAGGCGTTCCGCGCTCGCCACGGGGACATTATCCTAAAGCCGCTTTACGGAAATGGCGGGGCCGGGGTCTTTAAGCTGACCGAGGGAGACGGCAACCTCTCAAGCCTTCACGAACTGTTCTCAGGCATCAATCGCGAACCCTTGATCGTCCAGAAGTTCCTGCCAGCGGTTGCGAACGGAGACAAACGCGTGATCTTGGTCGACGGGGAAGCCGCGGGAGCAATAAACCGTGTACCGGCCGCAGGCGAAACCCGCTCAAACATGCATGTGGGCGGACGCCCCGAGCAAATTGGTCTAACAGAACGAGACCATGAGATCTGCGCTGCGATTGGCCCCTTGTTGCGCGAAAAGGGTCAAGTGTTCGTGGGGATCGACGTGATCGGTGACTGGCTGACGGAAATCAACGTAACCTCGCCAACTGGCATCCAGGAACTGGAGCGCTTCGATGGCGTGAACGTTGCCGCCAAGATCTGGGAGAGGATAGAGGCGCGGCGGGCGGGCTGACGGTGTCAAGCCTGCGCCTTAAGGCACTCAATGCGCTGGCAACCGCCGCATTGCGGCCCAGGCTGACCGCAACGCCGTCGCCTCAGGTGGCACGGCGTGAATTCGAGCGAGCGACCCGGATCTTCCTGCGCCCGCCACCCAACTGTCTCGTTTTGAGTGATCCGGAAATGGACTGGGTGAGTGTTGGGCCCCCGGCTGGGGAAGTCCTCATCCTCTATTTCCACGGAGGAGCGTATTTGGTTGGCTCGCCCCGAACCCATCGCGCGCTCGCGGGTCGCATCGCTGCCCTGTCTGGTCTCCGGGTGGCGTTGCCGTCCTATCCGCTTGCCCCAGAGAACCCGGCGCCTGCCGCCTTCGAGGCGGCACTGGCCGCTTGGGATCTCGTGGTCGCGCGAGGCTACGCGTCAGACAGGATTGTCTTGGGTGGCGACAGCGCGGGCGGTGGCCTGGCGCTTGCGCTGCTGGCTCATCTCATCAAGACAGGCGCCGCGCCAGCCGGGCTTTTCGCGTACTCGCCTTGGACCGACCTCACGGGCTCTGGCGGGACGATCGCGGCGAATACCGCGCATGACAGGCTCTTTGACCCACAGCGCCTAGCAGAAGTTATAGGCTATGTGACCTCAAACGGCGCGTTTCCCGCCGACGATCCCAGACTTTCGCCCTACTTTGCCGACTTCCAAGCGCCGCCTCCGGTGTGGATGAGTGTCGCGCGCAGCGAGATCTTGCTTGATGACACGCTGCGCATTGCAGGCAAACTCCGAGCGGGGGGCGGTGCGTCCGGCAACTCCGCGACCGTGACAACACCGC
>JBCCKB010000185.1:0-7226 GCA_039027595.1 Pseudomonadota bacterium
AACTTTCTGCTTGTTGAAGGCCCATTCGACCCCGCCTGCCGGTTCCAAGTAAAGGCCGGGGAAGGACCGCTCAACGGCCACCGGCAGTCGGTGGTCCTTGTCTGTTCCGAATGACGATGCTGGACCCTGCACCCATGCGACCGACGATCAGATCCAGCCTCGCCGCACTTCTGGCCAGCTTCTTTGTCTTGCTTGCCTTGGTGGTGCCCGGCTTGGGGCAAAGTGCCGAGGGGACAGTCCAGGTCGTACCGCAGATCGAGATTATTGAGGACGAACGTGGCCTTTGGCAGCGACTGTCTGCGTATGCCGTTGATTTCCAACGAAAGGCCAATGCCGAAGTTGCGACACATATGAACGCGATTGAGCGCGGGGACGACCTACAGGCCTTTTCCTTGGGCTTGGGGATTGCCTTTCTCTATGGCGTTATCCACGCATTTGGACCCGGCCATGGTAAGTTCATTATCGTATCGTACTTTCTGGGCCGCGATACACGGGTCGGCCGAGGCGTTCTCATGGCGGTTCAGGTCGCGATTGTTCATGTCGCCGCCGCGGTCCTGATCGTATGGCTGGCCGATGTCTTGCTCAGAAGCGGTACGGGCATGGGCTTGGCCGAGGTGCCGGGCGTTCGTGCCGGTAGCTTTCTCATCATTGCCGTCATTGGTTTATACATGCTCTATCAGGCCATGCGAGCCGCGCTTGGCTACATTGACGCAAGCGAGGTTGGTCACGGGCACAGCCATAGCGGCACGGCGCACGGACATTCTCACGGCCACGCCCACGCCGAGCCTGCCCGGGCCGCCACCCACAGCCACTCCCACTCCCATGGCCATGGTGACCTCGCCCACGGGTCAGCAGCGCAAACACATCACTCCCCGGGGAAATCCGGCGTTGTCGAGGCGTCCCAGGTGGAAAGCAGCTTGATGGCATTCGCCGCTGGGGTCGTCCCCTGCCCCGGCGCGGTTCTGATCATGCTCTATGCGGTTGCCAACAACATGATTTATCCGGGATTTCTCCTGGTGGGTGCGATGTCGGTCGGGATTGGTCTCACAATTTGCCTTCTGGGCGTGGGTGCGATCATGGCCCGCCAAACAGCCACACGCATCGTCAGCGAAGGAGGAGGTGGCGGTGGTCGTGTGGTCATCCTGCGCCATGTCTTGAATTTCGGAGGCGCAATCATTGTGACACTGATCGGCGTCGTCTCGTTTATCGCTTTCCTTGACTTCCCTGTCGCCGGGTAACTGCAAAATCCACGATCCGCCCAAAGTACGTGCGCCGCGGGTGCTTTTGAAGACCGCTACCTCCACGTGACTTATCTATGGCGTTGCGCGCACAGCGCGGCCAGCCGGGCAGACGCTCCGAGACCCAGAGCTATTTCCCGTGGATCTGAGCGATCGTCGTCTCGCTCAGACGCCGGATCAGACCCTGTTCCGCCTCATCCATCACGGCCGCGACACGGCGGTGCAACGCGCTCTCGACGGCACAGCTCGACGCGTAATCCGCTCCCTCCGAGGCAATGATGCTCTCGTCTAGCGCTATGTAAACATCGGCAAGGGTGATGCGATCGGGCGTGCGCGCCAAGCGCCAGCCTCCAGCATGCCCTTTTTCGGAGACGAGCAGACCCGCTTCACGCAGTCGCCCCAGTACACGGCGCACAACCACTGGGTTGGTGCCGGCATGCTCCGCGATGTCCGCCGAGGTCCGCATCCGGTCCTCGTCATCGGCCATGTGACCAAGCGTGTGGAGCGCGAGTGAAAGGCGACTGTTTGGCTTCAAGCTTTTGGTCTCAGCGACGTGCTATGCTTGTAACACATACGGTTGCGAGACGCCAGTAACTGCGCTAGCACTCGTTGTGTACTTGAGAGAAAGTATCGGAATTATCCACGTGACACGCAAGGGCACCGGCAACCTAGGCCAAACCAGTTTGCGCCGCAAACGACGTTCATCGGATCCCATGGCGGCATTCGACGGCCTGCCCGCGCCCTTACGGATGTGGTTGTCGCAAGCGGTTTTACCCTGGTCGCCCGCCTCGGTTCGGCGCATTTGGTCGAAGTCGCAAGCCAGTGGCCTCTCTCAGGAAGAAACACTCCTGTCGCTGAGCCGAGCCGAAGCACGCACGCTCGCCCGTGACCGGCAATCGAACAATTGCAAACTCACTTCTCGAACTTGAAGGAAACGCCCATGTCTCTTTTACCAAGGCTCGCCTTTGCTGCCCTATTGGCTCTTGGCACTGGTTTGTCCGCTTCTGCCCAAGATGGCAGCCTCACCATATCCGTTGGCTTCATCTCCGAAGATACGGTTCCCGACCCAAGGGCGGGTTACAACGGCTGGATGTCGAACCAGACCGGCGTTACCGAAACGCTGATGGGGATCGACTACGACCTAAACCTCTATCCGCGGCTTGCCGAGAGCATTGAGCAGGCCTCTCCGACGACCTGGCGTGTGACGCTCCGCGAAGGGGTGACGTTTCACGATGGTTCCGATGTGACGGCGCAGGCGGTGATCGACGCGATCTCGCCAATCTCGCAAGAGGGACATCCCGGAAACAACGCGCGCGTCGCGAACCTCCTGGACCTCGCGGGAATGTCCACGGATGGAGATCTCGTAGTCGTCTTCGAGACCAATAGCCCAAACGCCGCCTTCCCCTGGACGCTCTCGGAGCCAGGGATAGCGATCCTCGGTGAAGCGTCCGAGGCCTTCCCGATCAACGGAACCGGTCCCTATATCTTCCGCGAGGCCGTCCCACAGCAACTCTACCGCGTCGAAGCCAACGCCGACTATAGGCTGGGCGCACCGGGCCTTGAAGAAGTGCGCGTCGTCGGCATCCCCGACCCAAGCTCTTCCGCCCTGGCGTTTGAGGCCGGCGAGGTGGACATGGTCATCAACTACCCAGAAGCTGATTTCGAGCGCATCACGGAAACCGGGGCCTTAGGTTTCTCGGCGCCGACGGCTCGCCTCTACTTTTATACCGTGAACGCCGCGAGTGGCCCGATGTCGAACCCGCTGATCCGGCGCGCCGTATCACTTGCGATCGACCGCCAAGGTGTTGTTGACGCAGCTTTGTCCGGCGTCGGCGGCGTTCCCGCCGGAACCGTTTTCCCGGACGGCAAGGGCTGGGCGGCGGATATCCCCGTGGAGTTTGATCCCGCGAAGGCGGAAGAGCTCTTGGCCGAGGCTGGCGCCGTGAAGGAAGGCGGCACTTGGATGCTTGATGGTGAGCCGCTTGAAATCGATATCGTGACGTACTCGTCTCGCGCCGCGCTGCCTCCGACAGCGGAGCTGACACAGGCCTTTCTGGCGTCGATAGGGGTTGGTGCAACCGTCACGGTCGGCGAATGGGGTGCCAGCAGCGATCTGATCGCGGCCGGGGAGGCGGATATGTTCTTGCAGGCGTGGGTCACGACCCCGCAGGGCGACCCCGGCGCAGTCTTGGAGACGCTGCTCAAGTCCGACGGCGGCTCGAATTCCGGCAATTACACAAACCCCGAACTCGACAAGCTCCTCGAAGACGGCCGGCTGACCTTTGAGCAAGATAAGCGCGAAGAGATCTACGACGCCGTTCAAGAGATCATCTCGTCCGATGCTGCGATGATCCCGGTGTTCCATGTGAGCCAGGTCAATGTCGCCAAACCGGGCCTCACCGGCTATGCCGTCCACCCAACAGAGACCTACTGGATCACCCACGAAACAAAGTTTGCCGAGTGACGCTCGCGGTCTCCGGCCTGAGTGTCGTTCGCTCGGGCCGGACAATCCTCCATCCCACATCGCTTGAGGTCGCGCCCGGTGATCGGGTCGGCCTGGTGGGGTCGTCGGGGTCCGGAAAATCTACGCTTGGCCACGCCCTGATCGACGAACTTAGGGCGCAGGGACACAGCGTGGCGCAAGTCCCGCAAAGCCCAGACGAAGCACTGGATCCGCTCCGCACCATGGCGTTCCATTGGCGGGAAGCGGAACATGCATTGAACTTGCCGCGGGGCACGGCTGATCAGCAGGCCCTGTTTGCAGCGCTGAGCATTCAAGGCGGCGATTTGACGAAGCGGCCCTGGGGCTGGAGTCGCGGCATGCAGCAACGTTTTGTCATTGCCATGGCCCTGATCGGCGAGCCGGATCTCATCGTGCTAGACGAGCCGACGTCAGCGCTCGACCCCGTCGTGGCCGCAGCGACGATGGACTTGCTGGACCAACACCTGACCGGACGCAAAACCGCGATGATGCTTATTACGCATGATCTGGGCCTTGCGGCGCGGCGCGTCTCTACGCTGATGGTGATGGATGGGGGGCGGCTTGTGGAGCAAGCTCCGACCGACGAGATTTTGACGCGCCCAAAAACAACGGCATCCAAAGCCCTGGCGGCCCATCGGAGTTGGATGGAGGTCCCATGTTGAGGGTGGACCGCGTTTGGGCAAAACGCGGGTCCACGATCGCCTTGCACGATATATCGTTGTCGCTTCCGCCTGGGCGAACCCTCTCTGTTGTTGGCGAGAGCGGAGCCGGGAAATCCACGATGATCGCCGCTATCCTGGGGTTGCTGAAACCCTCGCAAGGCGAGATCACCTGGGCGGGCGCTCCGGTCCATTCGTGCCGCCCAGCGCTGGTCATGCAAGAACCCCGGGCTGCGTTCAATCCAGTCTTGTCCTTGCGACAGTCTGTGATGGAACCCGTCATAGCCGCGCGCAGTGACGTTTCGGGCGACCGGATCAAGCGCCTGTGCGACGGTCTGGAGCTTCCGCCCGATATCCTAGACAGAAGGCCCAAGGAGGTTTCGATTGGTCAGGCGCAACGCGTCGGGATCCTTCGGGCCCTGGTTGCCGCGCCGCCCCTCGTCCTATTCGATGAACCCTTGTCAGCGCTCGATGCCGTCACGCAGAAGCACACGGCACGGCTCATTACACAGTTGCAGCAAGAAGAGGGCTTTGCGGCGCTCATCGTGACCCACGACTTGGGCTACGCCGTTGCGCATAGCGACGAGATTGCGGTGCTGAAGTCCGGCCGGATTGAAGAAATCGCCACCCCGCAGATGTTCGTACAAACACCTAAATCGGGCTACTGCCAAACACTAAGGGATGCCGCCATCGCGCTCGGATCCCTAGAGGCCACGACATGATTTTGAGCTTGGCAGGGCTTCTTCTGCGCGCCGCGGTAGTCCTCACAGGCACAGCAATCGTAACCTTCGCCTTATTGTGGCATGCGCCGGGGGATCCCGCGCAGGCAATCGCCATGGCGCGCTTTGATTCTATTCTCACCGAAGACGTCATCGACGTGGTGCGACAAGAGGCTGGGCTCGACGCGGATTTTTGGACGGCGTTCGGGTCTTGGGTCGGCCCTCTCCTGACGCTGGATTTTGGAAACTCCGCCGTGACCGGTCGACCTGTCTGGCCCGATCTCCTGGCGGCAATCTCCTATACATTTCCATTGGCCTTGGCTTGCCTCTTGCTTGGTCTCGCCATCTCCTTGCCGCTCGCCGTATTGGCAACAAAGCGCCCCGGCAGCCTGATTGACCGATGTGCGGTGGCCGTCGCGTCCCTGGGTGCCGCAATCCCGGCCTATTGGCTCGGGCTCTTGCTGATCCTGCTGTTTGCGGTCCAACTTGCCTGGCTGCCGGCCATGGGCGCGCGCACTCCGGCCCATGCCATTCTTCCAGCCTTGACGCTGGGCCTGGGCGTCGCGGCCTCGTTCACGCGGATCATTCGCTCCGGCATCCTTGAGGCGAGGGGCCAGGCATTTCTCCCAGCGATCAAGCGGCGCGGGGTCTCAAAGAGAGCGATTGGCCGGGACCACGTGGCCCCCCATGCCGCGATCCCCGTGGTCACCGTCTTTGGTCTCGAGCTGGCATTTCTCCTGGAAGGCGCGGTCATGGTCGAGGTGATCTTCGGCCGACCTGGCCTTGGGACGTTCCTTGTTACTGCGATCGAGGCCCGAGACTTCCCGCACGTACAGGCAATCGTCGTCCTGACAGCGCTCTTATTCGTGACAGTCAATCTGGTCATCGATCTGATTTACCGTTTGATCGACCCACGGATCGGAGACCGAGATGCGTAGCGTTGTGCTACTCGCGGTGGCGATCGTTCTCTTGATCGTTGTCGCCCCCATGATCGCGCCCCATGACCCCACGGCGATCAACATTCCACAACGGCTGGCCCCGCCGGGCGGTGAATTCCTGCTTGGCACCGACGCGCTGGGACGGGACATTCTTTCCCGGCTGCTTCACGGCGCGCGATGGTCCCTCGGGCTCGCGTTTCTGATTTCGTTGATTGGACTCGTCGTCGGCACGGTCATCGGCCTCGTTGCCGCCCAAGGTGGCAAATGGGTGGATTGGGTCGTTATGCGGACAACGGACACGTTCTTGGCATTTCCTGACCTTGTCGCCGCAGTCGTGATCGCAGGCCTGATGGGGGCGGGCACCTGGAGCCTGATCTTCGCGCTAAGCATCACCGGTTGGATGCGGTATACCCGTGTTGCCCGCGGGATTGGCTTATCCCTCAGAACGCGAGGTTATGTCGTTCAGGCCCAGTTGGCTGGCTTGTCTCCCTGGGCGATCGCGCGATGGCATTACCTCCCCGCCCTATTGCCATCCCTCATAGTTGTATGGACGGGGATGTTCGCCCGCGCCATTCTCGGGATCTCCGCGCTCGGTTTCCTCGGCTTCGGCGTCCAGCCTCCCATGCCGGAGTGGGGCACGATGCTGCTGGATGCGCGCGTTCACATGCGCTCGACGCCTCTTCAAATGATCTGGCCAGGACTGGTGGTGGTGTCGTGTGTGCTCGCAATTAACCTAGCGGGCGATGCTCTGCGGGATTCACTCGCAAACGACGAGATCAGGACGTGAGCGCTTTTCCCAGCAAGGATCCATAGCGCCTTCATGTCCAGTCGGCGCGCGCGAAAAAAGCTCGGCCGCATTCCAGTCCCGACGAAGGGTCGCGCAGGTCTATCCTCGCACCGAGACTGCTGCGTGAGGCCGCGCGACAGCCGTTAACCTGCCCGGCGAAAAACGCTTGATCAAGGCTCCCTTCGCGGCTGCGGCCTTGGGTTTGCGGATGAGCATAACAACGCGAATTTGGTAAATTTTTTCAATTATTTGGGATCTATGCGGCGAAACGACGCCGTCGCTTTCCCCATTGCCGCACAGGACTAAGCTTCCTCGCGGGTGATGTATGCTGGATGCCCGGAACCGTTATGAACAAAGCACTCCTGATAATCTTCGCGGCTGGATTTATCCTGCACGGTGGGAT
>JBCCKB010000186.1:0-7194 GCA_039027595.1 Pseudomonadota bacterium
AATCCAAACATCAGGTCACTGACTTCCAGCCTAATGCGCATGCGGTCACAGTTTTGCGTCAAATCCTTGGTGAGCACACGGGTGACACTTTAATGCTGTTAGCTGGCACGAGGATTTCGCATAATATATATTATGTAAAATACTGAGCGGCCTGCGCGCCCTCGCGTAGAGGATTCATTCGGTGCTTCTTTGATCAATGCGGGCGCCCCCCTTTTTAGTGTCCGTATGCCTCGATGCCCGGAGATTTCATTGGACAACCACGCAATGTCAAAAATTCTTGCATGATTTCATTTATCTTCAGGACGAAACTAATGCAGACGGGGCTGATCCTTCTGTGAAGAGATCACGTTAGCTGGCGAACGCCACGAGTGCGCGCGCATCCCACGTTACGCGCGTCTTGTCATCGACGCACAGGACTGGCCGGTCGACGAGGTTTTTCATGGAGATGGTCACCGGACGGTCCGTCCCTTCGAGGACCACCTCGTAGTATGTCATGTCGCCGTAATAGACGACTTCAGTCACACGCCCGAGTGTCACGCGTCCGCGGTCTGCATCCCCGTCGTAAAGGATCGACATGGTTTCGGGACGAATTCCAACACTGACCGGACCGTGCTCCAACCCAGCGGTGAATTGCCCTGGTTCGATTTCGGCCCGGCCGAGCCCGGCGACATCGACCACAAGCGCTGAGCCGGATATCCCGGTTGCCCGGCCGTTGAGGAAGTTCATGACCCCAATAAACTCGGCGACACTCTTTGAGTTCGGTCGCCTGTATAGAGCCTCAGGGTCGTCAAGTTGTGCGATGTCACCCTCGAACATGACCGCGATCCGATCCGACATTATGAGGGCCTCTTCCTGATCATGGGTCACCAGGATGAACGTGATCCCCACGTGGCGCTGGAGCCGCATGAGTTCGACCTGCATTTGCTCGCGCATCTTTTTGTCGAGCGCCGATAGCGGCTCGTCCAGTAAAAGGACCCGAGGCTCAAGGATGAGCGCGCGCGCCAACGCCACGCGCTGGCGCTGTCCACCCGAGAGCGCGTGGGCGGCTCTCCCTCCAAATCCAGACAGGCCGACCATGTCCAGCGCTTCGCCGATCCGTTTCGATTTCTCGTCTTTCGATACCTGGGAACGGCGCAAGCCAAACCCCACGTTCTCCGCGACGCTTAGATGCGGAAAAATGGCGTAGGACTGGAACACCATGTTTGTGGGTCGCTTGTTCGCTGGCACACGGGCCATGTCGCGGCCATCAAGTTTCAATACCCCCGATGACAGGTCTTCAAAGCCCGCAATCGTACGCAGGAGCGTTGTCTTCCCGCAGCCTGAAGGCCCTAGAAGTGAAAAGAACTCACCTTCGTGGATGTCAAACGAAATTCCCCGCAGAGCGTGGTAGCTGCCGTAGTATTTCTCCACGTCGCGAAGTTCGATGAGCGCTCGGTCGTGATTGGTCACAGAAACCCTCCACTGTCTTCCTTGCCGGTGCGCGCGACTCCTCTGCGGCGGAAATACTCAGCGACAATCAACAAGGCGATCGATAGAGCGACGAGGATTGTTCCCAACGCCATGACGACAGGCAGCCGCTGTGGGAAGCGCAACAGCCCCCAGATGTAAACTGGCAGGGTCGGCTCCGTACCTGTCAGGAAGAATGCAATAATGAACTCGTCAAGCGAGATCGTGAACGAAATGAGAAGCGATGCGATGATCCCTGGCATGACCAAGGGCAGCGTGATGAGCCGGAACGTGGAGGCAGGCGTTTCGCCCAAGTCGATGGCCGCCTCCTCGAACGAGGCATCGAGGTTGCCAAACGACGAATTTAGAATTGCGATGCAGAACGGCGTGCAAATTAGCGTATGAGCCCCAATCACCGTCCAACTCGACAGGTTCAGCCCAAAGAGCTGGACCATCACGACCAAGAGAGAAACAGCGACGATGATCTCGGGCAGAACCAGGGGCAGCATGATGAGGCCCATGATCCCCCCTTTGAAAGGGAAACTGTAGCGTGTCGCGGCCCGGGCTGCGCAAATGCCTAGACAGGTGGAGAGAATGGCCGTGCTGACCGCGATGAAGAATGATGTCCCAACGGCGCCATGGAGTGCCTCGATGGTCGTGAGCTCGGCGAACCACTCGGTGGTAAAGCCTTGAAGCGGAAACGCGATGATCGTTGAATCGTTGAAAGCGAAGAGAGGCAGCAGTGCAATCGGCGCATAGAGAAACGCCAAATAGGCTAGGGCGTAGATATGGAGCCCCCTGCCCTTGCTCACTGCCGAACTCCAAGCCACCGCCGGTTGGCCCACACGAAGGCAAGCGCGAGAACGGTAACGACCGCCATGGAGATCACGGCAAGCGCGGCGCCCATTGGCGCATTGTTGATCTTGAGGAACTGCACCTGGATCATATTCGCGATCATGGTGCCACTGGGGCCGCCAACGAGTTCCGGTGTGACGTAGTCGCCAACGGTCGGGATGAAAACAATCAGGACCGCCGCCACCACGCCAGGCATCGCGAGCGGCAGCGTTACCCGAAAAAACGCTGTGATATGGGTTTCACCCAGGTCCCGCGCCGCTTCGAGGAGGGATCGGTCGATCCGTTCGAGCGAAACAAAAATCGGGAGGATCGCGAAGGGCGCAAAAGCATGAGCCAAGGTGATCACCACGGCGTTCGCGTTGTACAAGATAAAGGTCACCGGCTCGTCCGTAAGGCCCAGGCCCATGAGGCCAGAATTCACCACACCGTTGAAACCCAGGATCACTTTCCAAAGGAACACGCGCACGAGATACGAGGTCCAAAACGGGATGGTGATCAGGAAGATCCACAGCGACTTCCGGCTCGGTGCCACGTGAAAGCTCACGTAGTAGGCGATCGGAAAGGCAAGGAGAACTGTTACGAGCGTGACTGCTCCTGAAATCAGGATCGAACGCCCCAGGAGCAATCGATACAGCGGCTCGGACACGGCCTCGCGGTAGTTTTTGAGCGTGAGCGTTGTATCGACCTCTAGAAAGTCCTGGCTCCAGAAGCTGAACAAGAGAATTGCCCCGAGCGGGGCCGCGAGAAGCGCCAAAGCGTAAAGCCCTGGCGGAGCAACGAGGCTGAGCCCGCGCCGCGCGCTTCTGTCAAAGGCAAGTGCGATTCGTCTGGCCTCTAAATCTGTCCCGACGTCATGTGAGCGTGAATTCGGACCGCTGACAAGCTTTGGGAAACAGGTCGGCGCCTTTGCAGGCCGCAATGCCCGTGAACCAAGCATCTCATGGGTTGCGGAGTGCGCCCAACGTAGGCTCTATCGCGCCATGACAGTCATGAGCGTTCCCCCCAAGGCATCGGCGCGTGTGGCCTCCATAACCGGAGGTTCGGACGGTTGGGAGGTGTTCCAACGTGCCCGCGACATGGTCGCAAAGGGCATCCCGGTGACGGAGCTGACGATCGGAGAGCACGATATTCTCACCGATCCACGGATCCTTGACGCGATGGATCGAGCAGCAAGAGCGGGTCACACGGGCTACGCTGCAATTCCCGGCACTCCAGCCTTGCGTGCCGCGATTGCGGCGCGGTTAGAGCAGCGAACGGCCGTCCGGACGAGGCCCGAAAACGTCCTTGTCACGCCAGGCGGCCAAGCCGCGCTCTTTGCGGCTCACATGGCGGCGTGCGATCCTGGTGACAAGGCACTCTATATCGAGCCCTACTATGCGACCTACCCCGGGACGATCCGATCGGCCGGTGCGCAGGCATACGCTATTGAAACCTTGGCCGAGAACGGCTTCCGTCCCGATCCGCAACATATTGCTGATTGCGCCAATGAAGCTGCCTCGCTTCTGATCAACACGCCAAACAATCCCACCGGACAAGTCTATCACCGCGAGTTGCTCGAAGGCCTGGCGGAGGTGGTGCGCAACGCCGGGCTCTGGCTTATCTCCGACGAAGTATACGACACGCAAGTCTGGTGCGGCGCGCACCTGAGCGCGCGGGCGCTTCCGGGCATGGCCGAGCGGACCCTCGTGGTGGGCTCTCTTTCAAAAAGCCACGCGATGACCGGAAGCAGGCTTGGCTGGGTCGTCGGCCCAGAGGACACGATAGCGCGGCTCATCGACCTTGCGACGACCACAAACTACGGAGTGCCAGGCTTCATCCAAGATGCTGGCCTCTTTGCACTGGAGCAAGGCGCAGAGTTTGAGGCAGAGATCGCAGAGCCATTCCAGCGCCGACGTGCGTTGGCCCTAGACCACCTCGCAAACCGGCCAGGACTTCGCGTCCTCGAACCAGAAGCGGCCATGTATGTGATGGTCGACATCCGCGACACTGGTCTCTCCGGCATCGAATTTGCCAATCGGCTCCTTGATGAGTGCCGGATCGCCGTGATGCCCGGCGAGAGCTTCGGCGCCTCGGCTCGAGGTCACTTGCGCGTGGCCCTGACGCTTGATGACGGAGTTCTGGCACAGGCCCTTGATCAGATAGCCAACTTTGCAAGGAAGTTCCTATGACCCGCGATTCTGGCGCTTTGTTTCGTGACCTTCACCGCAAAGGCGATCCCGTCATTCTCGCCAATGCGTGGGACAGAGGGTCGGCCCAGATGCTCGTGGGGTTGGGAGCGCGCGCGATCGGAACGTCCTCGGCGGCCCATGCGTTTACCCTGGGGCGCCCCGACATGGGTCACGTGAGCCGAGACGAAGCCATTGCCCATGCCGAGGATCTTGTAGGCGCGGTGTCGGTTCCGGTTTCCGGCGACTTCGAAAATGGCTTTGGCGACGCCCCCGAAACGGTGGCCGAAACCGTTCGTTTGGCCGCCGAAGCCGGGCTTGCTGGGATCTCGGTTGAAGACACCGCGCTTCCCGAAAACCTAGCCTATGACCGCACTCTCGCCGTGGAACGCATACGGGCAGCAGCTTCGGCCGCGCGCTCGCTTTCGCGGGACTTCGTTCTTGTGGCGCGCGCCGACGGAGTGATGAACGGTGTTTATTCAATCGATGAGGCGCTTGCGCGCGTGGTCGCTTTCGACGCCGCAGGCGCTGATTGCCTATATGTCCCGATGCCGGCATCCGTCCATGACCTCGGCAGGGTGGTTGGCGCCACCCAGAAGCCCGTGAACGCGCTGGCCGCGGGACCGTTTGGCAAGTTGAGGCGCGCAGATTTCGCTGGCTTGGGGATCGCGCGCATTTCGCTCGGGTCTGCCCTAGCGCGCGCCACACATCGGGTTATCCGCGATGCTGGAAAATCTATGATCGAGGACGGCGATTTTTCAGCTCTCGGCGGAATTCCGGGAGACGAGGTTGACGCGCTGCTTGAGGCTGGGCGTCGTCCCGGCTGATGGATCACGACGATCTCAATCACTGGTCAAAACGCGCGGCGGATTGGACCCGAACCTACCATTCGACGCTCAGGGACCGGCCTGTTCGACCAAGAATGACACCTGGCTCGGTTGCTGCCGCCCTGCCCGATCAAGCCCCAGAGGCGCCCGAGCCCATGGAGGCGATTTTTGCGGACTTCGAACGTCTCGTCCCAGACGCGATGACACACTGGCAGCACCCTCGCTTCTTTGCGTACTTTCCGTCCAACGCGGCGCCCGCGTCCATGCTCGCAGAACAGTTGGCGAACTCGATCTCGGCGATGGGGATGCTCTGGCAAACAGCGCCCGCGGCCACCGAGATAGAAGGCGTGATGATCAATTGGTTGCGCGACGCTCTCGGCCTCAAGCGCCATTTCACCGGCACGATCCACGACAGTGCAACGACCGCCACGTTCTCGGCGGTTCTTGCAATGCGTGAAGACGCAACGGACGGAACGGGGAACTCTGCCGGGCTATACGGTGGCCCCCGCCTACGGCTATATGCCAGCCCCGAAGCTCACTCTTCGGTCGACAAGGTCGCGCGAATGGCCGGCATTGGTCAGGACAACCTTGTAAAGGTCGCCACCGACCAGTCGCGATCAATGGATCCGGCCGTTCTTGCTGGGGAGATCAAAAAAGATCTAGCCGCAGGGTTTAAACCGGCGGGGGTTATCCTTTGTGTTGGTGGTACATCCGTCGGCGCGTCGGATAAAGTAGGCGCATGCATTGACGTCGCGAAGTCGCATGGTCTTCCGGTTCACGTCGATGCTGCTTGGGCAGGCTCGGCGATGATCTGTCCAGAATTCAGGTATCTTTGGGATGGCATTGATGGCGCGGACAGCATTGTCTTCAATCCGTACAAGTGGTTGGGCGCGCAGTTTGACGGATCAATTCAGTTTCTCGCGGACCCCGAGCCGCAAATAAGCGCCCTTGCAATTCGGCCAGACTACCTTGCGACGCCGGGTGTCAAGCGACCGACCGATTATCAAGAGTGGACCGTGCCCCTTGGACGACGCTTCCGCGCGCTCAAGCTGTGGTTTGTCCTTCGCGCCTACGGACTAGATGGCCTTCGTACGCGGATCCGAAACCATGTGGCCTGGGCGAATGAACTCCGTGACGTCGTCTCCGAGATCGATGGACTGGTGATTACAACAGAGCCAGCGCTGTCCCTTTTTACATTTGCGGCACAGGACGACGACACCACGGCGCGCCTCTTGGACGTGGTGAATGATGACGGACGGATATATCTAACGCCGACACGCGACAAAGGCCGGCTTGTTATCCGCGTCCAGGTCGGACAGTTTGATTGCACTCGCGAAGATGTCATGTGTGTTGCCGAGGTTCTTCGCGACGCCGTACCTGGTCTTTAGCGGCGCGACGCATCGGCCTTCTCCTCAAGACGAAGCCAGTCGTCCTCTGCCTGTGTGAGCGCTGTTTGCCGTTCCGAAAGGGCCTCGCTGGCCTTTCTGAATTTGATTGGTTCGCGGCTGAATAAGTCCGGATCGCTCAGGACCGCCGTCAGTTTATGGATCTCCCGCTCGAGCCTCTCAATCTCGCCAGGCAGTTCTTCGAGCCTGTGCTTTTCAGTGAACGTAAGACCATGTGTCTTGGCCTTGGAGGTATTGCTCGAAGCGGACTTCTCGGCCAACTTTCTGTTTCGCCCCGGTTTCTGCGTTCGGTCCCGACGCTGCGCCTGGTAATCCGACCATCCGCCCGCATACGTCGTGGCAAGACCATCGCCCTCAAGCGCAAGGGTCACGCTAGCCACGCGATCAAGAAAGTCGCGGTCATGGCTCACCAAGATCACCGTACCGTCGTACTCACCAATGAGTTCTTGCAGAAGATCGAGGCTCTCGACATCGAGATCATTGGTTGGTTCATCG
>JBCCKB010000187.1:0-7149 GCA_039027595.1 Pseudomonadota bacterium
AGGCGCTTGCCGCGGAGCTGAAGACCGGGGGAGTAGCCTCGGCCCCGCGCTACATTCAGAAACCTGCCTTTGAGTGTGCCGTGATCCGGGATCAGGTCACCTTTGGCGGGAGCAAGTTCCCCTTCACGCTCGCCCGCCCCGAAGCGGTGACCTACCGCCGCGAGGATTATGCGGGCGTCTACCAGTTTCTCAGCACCGTTCTGGTGCTGCCGTGGAACGAGCGGCTCGAGAACATCCACGTCGATCACATTGCAACCCAGATTGCGGCCTTTGACGCCGCCAAGAGCGAAAGGGCGCACGCATGAGCAGCGAATTGCGTTTGGGGATTGTGGGCGCGGGGGCCATTGCAGGGGCTTACGTTGATGCAATCGCGGCAAGCCGTTCCGCCGATCTGGTTGCCGTCGCAGATGTGAATGGCGACGCAGCCGAGGCCATGGCGACCAGGGCGGGCGCGCGCGCTTTCACGTCCCACGAGGCACTGGCGTCTTCCGGAATTTGCGACGCTGTGATCGTGACCACGCCGCCGGCCACCCATGAGGCAATTGCCGTAAGCCTGCTTTCGAGCGAACTGCCGGTCCTTTGTGAGAAGCCCTTGAGCGTGGATCTCAAGAGCGCTTTCAACATGACCCGCGCGGCGACGGAGAACCGGGTACTTCTGTCGATGGCTTCGAAGTTCCGGTTCTGTGACGACGTCGTGACGGCACATGACATGTTGGGCGAAGGGAAGATCGGTATGCCGATAATGCTCGATAATGTCTTCACGGGCGTCGTCGACATGACACGGCGCTGGAATTCGGACCCCGAACTATCGGGCGGCGGGGTCTTGATCGACAATGGGACGCACAGCGTCGACATCGTTCGCTACCTCCTGGGTCAGATCACCGAAGTGCTCGCGATTGCCGGGCCACGCATGCAACAGATGCTGGTCGAGGACAGCGTGAAGCTCCTGGCACGGACCCAGGATGGAAAGCAGGCATCAATCGAAACGTCTTGGAGCGTCCACAAGGACCACAGCGCCTTCATCAGCGTCTACGGCACCGAAGGTACGATTGAGATCGGCTGGAAGGGCTCGCGGATCCGCGAGGGCCGCACAGGCTCTTGGAGAGAGTTTGGCACCGGCTACAATAAGCTTGCGGCCTTCACCCGGCAGATTGAGCATTTCTGCGGTGTTCTGAACGGTGAGAACTGGACCCTGCCCGACGCCCATGACGCACTGTCATCAGTTCTTGTGATCCAGGCGGCCTACCGCTCGATGACACGCGGCGCCTGGACCCGGGTCGAACACTGGCCGCGACCCGCAAACGTTCCCGTGGCGACCCAGGTGTCATGACGAAGGTCCGGATCCATCCCACGGCGATTGTCGAGGACGGCGCCCAGATCGGCGATGGCACGTCGATCTGGGACAATGTCCATGTGCGGGCGCCGTGCACCATCGGGCGCGAGTGCATTATCGGCGGCAAGTCGACGATTTCATACGGCGTCGAGATCGGCGACCGGGTGAAGATTAATTCCTATGTCTATATCCCAACCGGGGTGACAATCGAGACCGGGGTGATGGTTTCGGCCGGGACAATCTTCACCAACGATCAGTATCCTCGTGCCACGACGCCGGATCTGACCGCCCTGCGCGCGTCCGGCCCTGACGAACACACACTACAGACCTTTGTACGCGCGGGCGCGACCCTTGGCGCAGGCTGCATTATTGGACCAGGTTTGGAGATTGGCGCTTTCGCCATGGTGGGCATGGGAGCCGTTGTCTCCCGAGACGTGCCCGCCCATGCGCTCGTGATGGGGTCGCCAGCCAGGGTGACCGGATTTGTATGTGCCTGCGGTACTCCGATCTACAAGGGTGAGCCGCAAGCGCTAGAGAACGGCGAACTTCCGTGCGGGGCCTGCGGGCGCACGCATGTGGTTGCTGGCGGCAAGGTGTCGGAACAGACGCTGGAGGCTGCCGAATGAGCGGCCAGAGTAAATCGATCGCCGTGCTGGGCGGAGGCATGCTGGGTCAAGCGCTCGCCCTGCGGCTCCGATCGGCGGGCCATAACATCACAGTCTTCGAGGCCTCGCAGGTGGTTGGTGGTCTGGCGGCGGCTTGGCATGTGGGCGGTGTGACGTGCGACAAGCACTACCATGTCATCCTGCCGGCCGACACGCGCCTCTTGGAACTTTTGGACGAGCTAGATCTTCACGGCGAGATAGAGTGGGCGCGCTCTCAGACTGGGTTTTTCGCGGGTGGAGAGATGTCTCCCCTGAACAGCGCGCTCGATTACCTGCGGCTCCCAACTCTCGGTCTCCTGCCAAAGTTGCGCGTGGCGGCGACACTCATGTTTGGCGCCCGGATTTCCAATGGCGCGCCCCTAGAGCAAATTCCCGTGTCGAAGTGGCTGACGCGCTGGTCAGGTAAGCAAGCCTTCGAGCGGCTTTGGCGGCCTCTGCTGACCGCAAAGCTCGGCGAAAACTACAAGATTGCCTCGGCTGGGTTTATCTGGGCGACGATCCGGCGGCTTTATCTCGCGCGGAGTTCTGGCGCAAAGACCGAGACGCTAGGTTATGTCGGTGGCGGTTACGCGCGCATCCTCGCAGCGCTCAAGCGCCGTCTCGATCAGGTGGGCGTGCAGATGCTCACGGGGACCCCAGTGGTGCGCGTCAGCCAGGGTGCCGATGGTGTGGTGAGCCTAGCGACAGCCGATGGACGCCAGCGTCACTTCGACAAGGTCGTCTCGACGCTCCCGGCGGGCGTGACCGCACAGATTTGCGAGGGGCTGTCGGACGATATCCGAACGCGGCTTGATGGCGTCGTCTACCAGGGAATTCTCTGTGCGACAGTGGTGCTCGATCGCGGGCTCTCGCCTTACTATCTGACCTATCTCACCGACCCGAACATGCCCTTCACTGCCATTGTGGAGACCTCGGCGTTGACGGGAACGGCGCAGTTTGGCGGCAAGCATGTGATCTACTTGCCACGTTACGCGACGCAGGACGACGGCTACTGGGCTCTCTCGGATGAAGAGATCCGCGATGACTTCCTGGCCGGGCTCCGCCGGGTGCATCCAGGCTTTGGCGAGGATCAGATTGTTGAGTTTCGCCTGTCTCGGGTGCGCAACGTCATGGCAGTTCCGACGTTGGGCTACAGCGCAGTCGTACCGCCCGTGGAAACCAACTTGCCGGGTGTCTTTATCGCAAGCTCCGCGCAAATCACGGATGGTACACTCAATGTGGACGCCACACTTGGAGTGGTGGACGCCGCCCTTGCGGTGATTCTGCGCGATGCGCAGCCCTCCGAGCGGAGGGCTGCAGCATGACGCGACCACTCGCTTCTCTCTCGCTCGATCTGGACAATCTGTGGTCCTACATGAAGATCCACGGAGACGCCGGTTGGGAGGCATTTCCGTCCTATCTTGACCTCGTTGTGCCGCGCATCCTCGGCGTGTTGGAAGCCCATTCGCTTCGGATCACGGTTTTTGTGGTTGGCCAGGACGCAGCTCTTTCCAGAAACCACAATGCGCTGCGGATGATCGCGGATGCGGGCCATGAAATTGGGAACCACTCGTTTCATCACGAGCCTTGGCTGCATCTCTACTCGCCCGCCGAGGTGGCCGCGGAAATTGACCGTGCGGACAATGCCATAGAAGACGCAACCGGGAGGCGTCCGCACGGCTTCAGAGGACCAGGCTACAGCCTGTCCCAGACCGTTCTGGAGACCCTTAAGGCCCGTGACTATGCCTATGATTGCTCGACCTTTCCGACCTTCATCGGACCGGCGGCGCGAGCCTACTATTTCCTGAAGTCGGGTTTCGACCGCTCGGAAAAATCCAAGCGGAGCAACCTCTTCGGCAGTATGCGCGATGGATTGCGACCGCTAAAGCCCTATCAATGGGCGTTGGATACAGGGAGTTTGCTCGAGGTGCCGGTGACGACAATGCCGGTCCTGAGGTCACCATTCCACTTCAGCTATGCGCATTGGTTGGCCTCGTTCTCGGAACCCCTGTCCCAAGGCTACTTCAACGTCGCCCTTCGCGCGTGCGACATCAGTGGAATTGCACCTTCGCTTCTTCTTCATCCGCTGGATTTCCTGGGCTGCGATGACGTCTCGGAGCTGGCGTTCTTCCCTGGCATGGACCAGACCGGCGCGCGAAAGATGACCCGGATGACCCGCCTGCTCGAAGCTGTATCGGCGCGTTACGACGTTCTGGCAATGGAAGACTTCGCGGCGACGGTGATTACCGGCGCCGTACCCGTTCATCGCCCCAACTTCGACCACCTCAAAACCGACGCGGCCGGAGCCATGCCGATGGAGGCCGGGGGACAATGACGGACGGAAGCGTCACCATGCGCAGCGCCACACCGAGCCTTTTGCGGGAGACCGCGCCTTACCTGTTGGGCTTTTTTGCCCTCGCGGCGATTTACATTCTCACGAGCCCCTCCAATCACTCGCTGAGCCACGATTCCTACTGGTATGCGCGCATGATTACGCAAGGCAGCGTGGGCGAAGTGGAACACCCACGCCTGTTCCTTTGGCTTGCGTCAATGCAGCTGCTCTATGGCGCCGCGGGGCTCTTTACCCCAGACCCGGATGTCTACCGCCTTGTGGGTGTCGCCAATGCGATCCAAGCGGCGCTCGCCGTGATGCTCTTTGTGCGCCTTGCCGTGCGCGACCTTGATCTTGACCGTCAATCGGCCTGGCTGGCGGCGGGGCTTATGGCGTTCACCTATGGGCTGTGGCGCTACAGTACGGAAATCGAAGTCTATGCATCGGTTTCGCTTTTGAGCGTCCTCCTTCTATTGGGAGCGTTCCGGATCACCCGGCTCGAGGCAGAGCGACGCGTGTCTGCGGTCTTGCTGCTGGCCTTGCTCGGAGGCTTTGCGACCCTGGTTTACCAACCGGTCGGCCTGCTCGCCGGCATCGCCATCCCTGGCTTTCTTCTGCTGTCGCTGGGCTTCCGCGCGGCACTCTATTACTGCCTTCTGTCAGGGGTCATTGTCGCCACTGGCACGTGGCTCGCGTCCGTTCTCGCCGCAGAAACCGTGACCCACGAGGGGGTCGACTTCATTCTCGACACGAAGGCCGTCGGGGTTCGGATGCCCGATCTCATGACGCCCGCCAAGCTCGTCCATGGCCTTGGCTATGTGGTTCTGTCGACCAATTGGATCCTAGCCCTGGAACCGATCCAGGAACTTTTCGCCAGGATCGCCCCTCAACGGAGCTACGCGGCAGAGATTTACGCGGCCGAACATGCGGGGCCCCAAATCTGGGTGGCTTTCGCGACCATCCCGGCGGCCTTGTTGCTGATTGCGCGGATCATCTGGACAGCGATCCGGAACCGGCTCGGAACGCGGGTGAGCCTGGTCGAGGCCACCATTTGGCTTTGGCTCGTGTTGCACACAGCAATGATCCTCGCGATCTCACCAGGTACGCACGAACCCTGGATCCCAGCGTTCGCGGCGATCTTCGCGCTGGTGGGACGCCGTCTCATTATGCCCGTGGTATCGTCGGGTCATTCCGCATTGGTTGCAGGTCTCCTCGGCGTTTTCGTCTTGCACAATGCCGCTGCCGGGATGGGGGTGCTGGTCTCGCGGGACGGGGACTATTTGAACAACCGTGGCGCGGCCGCCCTGGACCTTACCCAACCCGGTGATCTGGTCATCATGTCGGCGCACCGGCCCTTTGCCGAGTATCTGCGTTATCACGGGATGACGAACGTCATCGATATTCGCGAGGACGGTTTTGCTCGCGCTCAAAACGCCGTCCAGGCGGCGCGCGTCGATGGAACAAAAATCTGGTTTCTTGATGATGCCGTGGAGCCGCCTCGCCACGTTCGCGCTGAGAACGGCGACCTCGCTACTGCAATCTCAGAGTTCTCCGGAAAATATATCCAAGCATCGCGCCGAGAAGCGTTGGCGGATACGGGTTGGATTTACCCGGCGGAGCCCACCAAATGATAAGCTCGGGAGCCCCAGAACTTCTCCATGTGGCGGCCGCGTCGCGCCGTGCTCAACGGACACGGAATGCACGCAATCCGGTCGCAAATCTCCAAAATTGCGCAAAATTTTGCTTCGCGTTGATTCACCAACTCAACTTTAAGCCGTTTATTCTCCAAATCAGTCAAATTCCGGCGGAACATTGCCGGATTTGTTTTATGGGAATTTCCAAAAGGTTAACGAATGCGGCATTCTGGAGCCGCGAGTCGACCGACGGACTGGGGGTTGAGCGGTGTCTGCGCTAATTGGAAAAATCGGAGAGCGGATCAAAAAAACCGCACCCATCCCGAAGGCGCCAGGGCTGACGGGATCTGGATCGGTGGAACGAGCCGCTGCTCAGGCAGACCTAATTCAAGCCGATGCGATAAGCAGGAAACTCGCGCAAGGGCATCACAAGGCACACATCCGAACAAATGGACCAATCGGCGGATCCTTAAAGCGTAGCTTCGATATTGTAATTGCGCTTGGTGCGATTGTGGCAACCCTGCCAGTGATGATTGTGATCGTTCTTCTGTTCAGCCTAGAAGGCGCACCAATCTACGCACACAAGCGCGTTGGATACGGCGGACGGGCGTTCCGCTGTTACAAGTTCCGTACCATGGTGCGCGACGGCGACAGCGCGCTGGAAGCTCTTTTGGAATCCGACCCAAGCCTTGCTGAACAGTGGAAGAGCCATCGAAAAATACCGGGAGATCCTAGGGTTACGCCGGTGGGACGTTTCCTGAGAAAGTCCAGCCTGGACGAACTCCCACAACTATTCAATGTGTTGCGGGGTGATATGAGCTGCGTTGGGCCGCGACCGGTCACGTTTGAAGAGCTAAGGGACTACGGGGCGAGTAGGGCGAAATATACGTCGGTCCGCCCGGGCTTAACCGGTCTGTGGCAGGTGTCTGGGCGCAACGAAGTATCGTTCGATCAACGTGTTCGAATTGACACGAGTTACATCGACGCCTGGTCGCTCTGGCTTGATGTTTGGATCCTAATGCGCACACCCTTTGCGCTCTTGCGTTTCAATTCAACGCATTAGCCTAAGGACTATTTGGTTACGCGGTGATTTCCTATAAACACTGCAAAGGACAACCATGGAAAACAGTATTTTTCACCTCAATTGAATTTTTGGGCCCAGTTCGACGTGAGCAAGTTCCAGACGCAGTCGGCCGATCAGCTCAC
>JBCCKB010000188.1:0-7142 GCA_039027595.1 Pseudomonadota bacterium
CGACCGTATTCAGCCCGTCGCAGCCAATCTTGCCTCGGATGGGGGCACGTGGCGCGACTATGCCGTTAGCTACGAACAGCTTGAGATCCGTGTCGGCGTAAGCGCGCGGCGCGGAGCCGCAAAGGTCTGGGCAAGATTGGAGCCTCGGATCCGTGATTGGTTTGGTGTTTGAGTTCCGCTAGCTGGTTTCCGGCAGCGCGTCTGCGACCTCTCGCAGAGTCCTCGGGCGATAGGACCGATCAATGGCCCATCGCTTTCGCGTGATGGCAGCGACATCCTCGACGTCAACGGGCCCCTCCCGATCGCGTGAGAACCGCCCCAAGAGCCGCTCAACAGCCCCGGCAGGCGCTGTTTGATTGTGCAACGGAGCCCGCGGATCGGTTTCTCTCTCGAACGCCCCAAGGACGCCGGGATCAAAGGCCAGTCCGCGCCCGGCTGCACCCCGGGCAACCCAAAGGGCAGCGGCGTCCGACAGACCCCGGATGTCGCCTCCCCCTCCGACCGAGCCATGGGTCCCGGGAAACCACTCCTGACGAAACACCCGTGCGTCGCCCTCGCCGGCCGCATTCAACGCATCAAGGTTGTTCCAAAGCGTTGGTTCGAATGTGCTTCTCCGCTCGTCGATCGCAACCGCATGGCGTGCGGCCTCAACCGAGCGCGACAGACTTTGATCGTGGAACTGGTGGGGACCGTTGAATATCCAAGACAAGATCTGGAACATGCCTGGAACGCCCAGCGCACCGACCGTGTCCCAAACACCCAAGTAAGCAATCTTCAACGGTTGGCCTGGGGGATGGCCGTTCAGGAAGCGCCAGTCCGCCTCAACGGGGCTGGTGAACAGCCTGGGCGCATAGCTTTGGCGAAAAGCAAGGCTGTCCTCGTGATCGGGATGCGTATCGTAGGCCAGCGAGCGGTAGCGCGCCAGCGCCTCGGGGATCCGACTGACCTGACTGCGATCAGGTATTCCGGCGGAACGGATAAACCCCGCAAGCGAGCGCGCGGTAAATGCCCCCCTTGAGAACCCGAAGAGATAAATCTCATCGCCCGGCTCATAGGCGAACACGAGGCTGCGGTAAGCCTCCTCGAGATTTAGGTTGAGCCCGAGCCCCATGGCGCCACCCAGGACCCGGTCGTGCCAGCGCGCAAGCCGTGTTGCTCCCCGCCCCGTGCCCACGCCGGGGACATAGAAGACCTGTTGAACCGTCCCGTCGACAGGATCCCTGAGGAGCGTGGCCTGCGAGAGCTGAACCACGTTTGTGGGAAAGCGTGCATCCGAGCGGTTCCAGGTCCCGTCACAAAAGATCGCAATCCGTTTCATGTCGCCCGGCCTCCCCTCATGCGTCTCCGATGTGTCATGCGCGCTCAGCAATAAAGGAGTATGACAGGCTCGCACGCCATCGAAACTTTTGCGGTATGCATTTGCATACAATCTTTCCTCGCGCCGTTCTATCCGCTATGAGCGCCGAGGGAGGCAGCCGCGCGGAGAGGCCCATGACAAAGATCACCGTCAACAACCCCATCGTCGAAATGGACGGTGATGAGATGACCCGCATCATGTGGGCCTTCATCAAGGAAAAGCTCATCCTGCCCTACCTCGACATTGATCTGCTTTACTTCGATCTGGGCATCGAGGAACGCGACCGGACCGACGACCAGATCACCATCGACGCCGCCAAAAAGACCCGTGAGGTGGGTGTCGCGGTAAAATGCGCAACGATCACGCCGGACGAGGCCAGGGTCGAGGAGTTCGGACTTAAAAAAATGTGGCGCTCGCCCAATGGGACGATCCGGAACATCTTGGGAGGCGTGATCTTCCGCCAGCCGATCATCTGCAGCAACGTTCCCCGCTTGGTGCCGGGTTGGACCCAGCCCATCGTCGTCGGGCGCCATGCCTTTGGCGATCAGTACAGGGCAACGGACTTCACCTTTCCAGGCGCGGGCAAACTGACCCTGAGGTTCGAGGGAACCGACGGCACTGTGATCGAACGCGAGGTGTTTGAGGCACCCGGTGCTGGCATCGCCCAAGCAATGTATAACCTCGATGCGTCGATTTTCGATTTCGCGCGGGCCTCGTTCAACTATGCGCTGCGGCTACGTTGGCCGCTCTACCTCTCCACAAAGAACACAATTCTCAAAGCTTATGACGGGCGATTCAAAGATATATTTCAAGAGGTTTACGAGGCGGAGTTCAAGTCAGCTTTCGACGAGCACAAAATCTGGTACGAGCACCGGTTGATCGACGACATGGTGGCGTCCGCATTGAAGTGGTCTGGAGGCTATGTGTGGGCGTGCAAGAATTACGACGGTGATGTGCAGTCTGATACCGTGGCCCAGGGCTTTGGCTCGCTTGGGCTGATGGCATCCACCCTGATGACGCCAGATGGCAAGATCGTTGAAAGCGAGGCCGCCCATGGGACCGTCACCCGACACTACCGAAATCATCAGGAAGGACGCGAGACATCAACAAATTCCATTGCGTCGATCTATGCCTGGACGGGCGGCTTGCAGCATCGCGCGGCGCTTGACGACAACGCGGACCTGGCGCGCTTTGCTCAGACACTGGAACATGTGGTGGTCGACACCGTCGAGGCGGGCTTCATGACCAAAGATCTTGCCCTGTTGGTGGGGCCCGAGCAGAAGTGGCTGACGACAATGGGATTTCTCGACAAAATCGACGAAAGGCTCGACGCCGCGTTGGGTTAAGATGGCCGCTGACGGCGGCTCGGGGTAAGCTCCTTGCATGCTTTTTCGCGCGCTTGCCCTTTTGACGCTCCTCGTCGGGCTCTCGGTTTGTCTCACGCTGTGGTTCGGCCAGGAAGTGCTGATCGCAATCGGCCTTGTTCTGACCCAAAGCAAGGTTATCCTAAAAAAGCTCGCGGCTCTGGAACTGCCCGCGGTGCTCGCCTGGATCAAGGCACAAGGGGCCCTTTTCTTTCGGGTCGAACTTATCAAGAAATGGTTTTCCACCACGCTTGTCCCACTTGTTCTGGGGAATGCGGTGCTGCGACGCGTCGAGGCCTTTGCTGGACGCTATAGAGCCGCCGTTCGGGTTCAATATCAAAGGCTTATTCGGTGGTACGCAGCGCTTGGTAGGCCCGAACAGATCGCCACCGCCCTCGTTGTGCTTGCCGCGTTTCTGGCGCTGACCGTTTCGTCGCTCGGTCTCTGGTTGATCCTTTTCTCGGTGAAGCTGCCATTCTGGATCGCCGCAGTCCTGGCTGCATCAGGCCGAATGGTGGTTTCATCTATCGAGCGTATGGCGTTCAGAACACTTGCTTTTCTTCAACTTACATGGGCGTGGAAATTGGTGCGATGGATGCTTCCCGACCATGTTTTGGAACGCAAGCGCCGGTTTGACTTCCGCGTGGCGAGGATGGTCGTTCGCCGCCGCCGGATGACACTTCGCCAGCTGGAGAGCGGCCGCAACAGCCTGTCGCTACGGCTCTCGCTGATCGCCGAGTATTTCCGCGCACAACCCGTACACAGACCGTACACCAAAGATACACAGTCAAAGGCGTCCAAAGAGGTTCAGGGGGAAGGCTGACCCGTTCCTTGGGCCATCAGAAGCCGTCCATGACAAGGGCCACATCCGGGATGCCCCCGACCTGTCTTACAACGTGGTTCATCCGGTAGATCTCGGTCTGGCTCGCCACCACCGGTTTTCCTTGCCGGCGCGCATACATGGCCTCCCCCACTTCGAGGACCATCTCGTGCTTTGTGGCGAGCGAAAACCCCATTTCCTTGAGAAACCAAACCTCGGCCACCTGCGCGGCACCCTCATCCTGAACCGCCGAAATCACCTGTTTCATCCGGTCTTGCACCACATGGGTCGCCTCGTGAAAAAGCGTCACAATATCCTCTGGGTCATCAAACATGTTGCGCCTTGGAACGACGATCCGGTTCTCCGTGACCACGTACATTCCATCAGGCGGACCTCCAGGGAGTTTGATCGCGTTTAACTCTTCCGGGTTGACGTCAATAGTGACACGACGGTCGATCAGCCCCTGAGCCACAGCGCGGTAGCCGGAGGGCATCACGTTGATATGCCCAAAGCGGAAATCGATGCTTTGTACAGGTGGCGAGAGCAGGAGTGCCGCAAGGCCGTGTTCCATGGGGGTGGGCGGCGGCTTTGCAGGAACAACTGACTGCACGTTCTGTCCCGGAATGCGAAACATGGCGAATGTCCTTTCCTGCCACGCAAGCCTATGCACGCGCCCGTCCCTGTCAATCGAGCGCGTAAGAGCGTGACTTGGTCCCTCCAACCACCAAAGTTGCAAAGCACTTCATGAGGTCTCGGCACAGCCGCCGAGATGTGTCGCCGGCACTCTCGGTCAGCGCACTCCTGCGAAAGGGCGCAAAGTTCGGCGGACATAGACAGGGGCGCGCGCCTTGTCAGGCCCCTGCCCCCGTGACAGAGGACGATCATGGGAGGGGAATGGCGCCGCCTGCAGGACGATGAAGCCTCGGTCGAACCGGCGCTCGACGCGCCGCCTTATGGCGCAATGGTTCCGAACCGGCTTCAGTCGCTTCTAAACCGCGCGGCCCAAAGATTGGTGTTACACAAGGGGGGGCCTCCGCGCTCGGCCAACACGGGCGATCCTCCGGCTCGGATCAGGGCCGTTGGGTGTGCGTATCCGGGGAGCAGCATTTAGGCTTCATGGCGAAAAGACCTGATGGAACAAGCGCTTCTGTTTAATCCGCGCTTCAATGCCGCCGATATCGACGTTTTGACGGACGGCGCCGGACGAGGTGCTGGTGCCGTTCCTGGACCAAGTGCACGGAACGATCCCCCGCATCGGATCGCGATCGAACACCCCGAACCGGAAACCAACAACCCCGGCTGCACAGCTGCTTTTGCCCGCCACGGCTACCTGATCGTGGCCCGAACTCGCAACCACTCGCTCTACCGTCTGAAGGCCTAAACGAGGATCTGCGCGGCCAGGAGCGACCGCTTGGATCTGCAACTGACACCGAGCACGCGCCTTGTCGGGCGCCGTCTCTCCTATGAACCCAAGGACACAGACCGATGCCTCTTCCCTATCTCTACCTGATTGCAGCGATCATTGCGGAGACCATAGGAACCTCGTTTCTGCAGGCGAGCGAACAGTTCACCCGTGCGGGGCCAACGCTCATGATGGTGGTGACCTACGGCATCTCGTTTTTCTTTCTAGGGCTCGCGCTGGGTCACATGCCGGTGGGCGTGGCCTATGCAATTTGGTCGGGGCTTGGGATCGTTCTGATCACCTTGATCGGACGCGTCGTCTTCGGGCAGCGATTGGATGCCGCTGCGATGATTGGTATTGCGCTGATTGTAGCGGGCGTCACCGTTTTGCATCTGTTTTCAAGGACAACGGCGCATTAAGGCTGGCGTTCAGGGGCTGGCCGGGCTAGTCCGCCCGCACAGTTTTCCGGACATGCCCATGGACCTGCGCAACATCGCGATCATCGCCCATGTCGACCACGGCAAGACGACGCTGGTGGACGAACTCTTGAAACAGTCGGGGGCCTTTCGCACGGGCCAGGCCGTCGCCGAACGCGCGCTGGATTCCAACGATCTGGAGCGGGAGCGCGGGATCACAATCCTGGCAAAATGCACGTCCGTTGAGTGGAAGGGCACGCGCATCAACGTCGTCGATACGCCGGGACACGCGGATTTCGGTGGCGAGGTCGAGCGGATCCTGTCGATGGTCGATGGGGTGTGTTTGTTGGTCGACGCTGCGGAAGGCCCAATGCCTCAGACCAAATTCGTGACCTCGAAGGCGCTGGCCCTTGGCTTGCGCCCGATCGTGGTGCTGAACAAGGTCGACAAGGCAGATGCCGAGCCGGACCGGGCGCTTGACGAGGTCTTCGATTTGTTCGCGGCGCTTGACGCCAATGAGGATCAGCTCGACTTCCCGCATCTCTATGCGTCGGGGCGATCGGGATGGGCGGATGAGGACCTCGACGGGCCCCGCTCGGGGCTCGACGCGCTCTTCAACCTCGTGGTCAATCACGTGCCGCCACCGCAGCAGCAGACACGCGCCGACGGTGATTTTATCATGCTGGCAACAACCCTCGGCGCCGACCCTTATCTGGGCCGGGTCCTGACCGGACGGGTCGAGGCCGGTCGCCTGAAGACGGGCGCGACCATCAAGGCAATCAGCCGCGTTGGACAGCCAATTGAACAGTTCCGGGTCTCCAAGATCCTTGCATTCCGCGGCTTGGCCCAGACCCCCATCGACGAGGCCGAGGCTGGCGATATCGTGACACTTGCGGGGATGTCGAAGGCGACCGTGTCGGATACGCTCTCGGCCCTTGCGGTCGACGAGCCGCTCCCGGCTCAGCCAATCGATCCGCCGACGATTTCCGTGACATTCGGCATCAACGACGCGCCGCTGGCGGGGCGCGACGGCAAGAAGGTGCAATCCCGGGTAATCCGCGAGCGGCTGTTGAAGGAGGCGGAGGCGAACGTCGCCATTCGGGTCAGCGACACACCGAGCGGCGACGCGTTCGAGGTGGCGGGTCGCGGCGAATTGCAAATGGGCGTCTTGATCGAAAACATGCGCCGCGAGGGGTTCGAGTTGTCGATCTCGCGTCCTCAGGTGCTGTTTCGCGATATCGATGGCACACGGAACGAACCGATCGAAGAAGTCACAATCGATGTCGATGACGAGCATTCCGGCGCGGTAATCGAAAAGCTGACCGGTCCGCGCCGGGGCGAGATGACAGAGATGAGGCCCGCCGGCGCGGGCAAGACGCGGATCATCGCCCATGTCCCCTCGCGCGGGCTCATTGGCTACCATGGCGAATTCCTAACGGATACCCGTGGTACAGGCGTGCTGAACCGGGTGTTTCATGGCTGGGCGCCGGTCAAAGGGCCCATCCCCGGTCGTCGCGCGGGCGTCCTTATTTCGATGGAACCGGGCCAGTCCGTCGCTTACGCCCTTTGGAACCTGGAAGAACGTGGTCGGCTCTTCATCGGAGCCCAAGAGCAAGTCTATCAGGGCATGATCGTCGGGGAACACGCCCGCGACAACGATCTTGAGGTGAACCCGCTCAAGGGCAAGAAGCTTACCAACATCCGGGCCTCGGGAAAGGACGACGCGGTCACGCTCACACCGCCGGTTCGGTTTTCGTTGGAGGAAGCCATTGCCTATATCAAC
>JBCCKB010000189.1:0-7127 GCA_039027595.1 Pseudomonadota bacterium
CACGCCCCTATCAGCCAGTTCAGCGTGGACGCGTGGAGCCCCGTAGCTATCCCTGGAGGTCGCATGGATCTGACGGATCAGTTCCGTCAGGTCCCGGTCGGCGACGTCGCGTGCCGACGGCTCGCGGGCCTGCCAGGCATAGAAGCCGCTGCGCGACACCCCCATGCTCCGCGCCGTTCGCCATTGTCGCTCGGACCAATGGCGCGACATGGCTCATTCTTCGGCGCTCCGACCAGCCCTCTGCAACTCGACGATCTGTTCCCGGAAAGCCGCCGGGTACGGGGTCCTTGTTCGTGGCATCTGAACACCTGTCCACTCCAGTCAAAGGGTGTTCACGAAAGCGGGGGAACTCCAGTCCTAAACCTGTCGTTGAGACACATGTCCAATTAACGCCGCATCCAGGCATCTGCCGCGCCTGCGTGATCTGGTTTTTCTCTTCTTTCCCAGTGGGTAAGTGTTTTTCCTTTCCGACTTGAAGATTGAGGCACCACGCAAAAGACGGCGCGGCGATCTCCTGCCATAACCCCGTGTGTTGGAAGTTGGATTTGGCTTTGGTGAAGCTAAGCGATGATCCGACGTGTTCACATGACGATGCCTCGTGGCGCGCCTCATTGGGTCATGTGGGCAAATCGCGGAACCACAGGCGCGTGGCGACACTCTCGATGAAGCCGAGAAGCCTCGGGTGCGCATTGAAACTGAAGAGATTTCCGTAGCAGCGGAAACAGGAGAAAAGAGCATGAGCGAACTCAGCCGTGACGTCATCAATCCCAACCAGATTTTCGGGACGAGCGATCAGGACGACGATCTAATCGGAACAGACGGCGCAGACGAGATCTGGGGCTATGATACCAAAGTACACTGGCATTACCACAGAGGCTTGAATGTCATCGATGCGCTGGGCGGCGATGATGTCGTCTACGCCGCAGCCACGGCCAATGCAATTGCTACCGGCTCTGGCGCCGATAGAGTATACGGCGGCAGATACTCAGATCACATTTTCACAGACCACAATATCACATGGTCATCCATTGAACGTACGCCCGAAGGTCAACTCAAATACACTTATGAAACTGCAGAAGGGGAGGGTTGGGACGATTACGTCAATGCAGGCAAGGGGAATGATTATGTTAGAGGCGGCGGCGGAGACGATACGATTAGGGGCGGCGACGATAACGACACGCTCAGGGGTCAGGGCGACGACGACGAGCTCTACGGCGACGACGGCAACGATAAGCTCTACGGCGAAGACGGCGACGACACGCTCGAAGGCGGCGAAGACCGCGACACGCTAGACGGCGGCAAGGGCGACGACGTCCTCCGGGGTGGCGAAGGCAACGACTCCATGAAAGGCGGCGACGACGACGACACGCTGGAAGGCGGCGACGACAACGACACGCTAGAGGGCGGCGAAGGCGACGACGTCCTCCGGGGTGGCGAAGGCAACGACTACATGAAAGGCGGCGACGACAACGACGCCCTGCTCGGCGAAGACGGCGCCGACGTCATGCACGGCGAGGACGGCGACGACTTTCTTTTTGGCGGCAAACACAATGACTATCTCGACGGCGGCAAGGGCAAAGACGCGCTCGCCGGCGGTGAAGGCGACGATGTCATCTGGGCCGGCAACGGGAAGGACTACATCGATGGTGGTGAAGACAACGACTACATCAAGGCCGAGCGCGGCGCCGATACCGTGTTCGGCGGCGATGGGAACGACTACATCGACGGCGGTCTCGGCAAGGACTCGATTGATGGCGGCGATGGCGACGACACCATCTACGGCCGCGAGGGCGACGACACCATCGATGGCGGCGCCGGCAGCGACTATATCTTCGGCGCCGAAGGCGCAGACACGTTCAAATTCGACCTGACGAGCGGGCGCCAGACGGACAACCTCATGGACTATGAGTTCGCCGAGGACGAAATCGAACTCACCTTTAACGGCACCTTCCTCGCGAGTTTCGACGAGACGGCGAAGCGCGTCACCATCATGTCCTCCGATGGGTTGGCGCGCGCCAACATCAAGGTCGATCCCGATGCGACGAAGGCGGAGATCAGCGACGACAGCAGCTCGCTCGGAGTCACCCTCTTCAGTCTCGAAGAGATGCTGAGCGGCTATACCGCAGGCGTCGACTACGAAATCTTCTGAGTGAGAGAACCTATCTTCCGGGAGCCCAATAGGGCTCCCGACCACTGAAGCGCGATCTTGGGGTCGGTTCAGGATAAGTCTTATGTGCGCATAGAAAGCCTGTTCAACAGGTGGAGCCCTCTCCTCCAAACTCGGTCTTTAGCAGTCGCAGTCCCGACGCGGTGACGAAACGCTTCGTGCAATCCGACCTCTTGCCTGTTACATTAAGAAGAAGGACGGGGTTGCTTTAACTCGGGTGCGGAGCCGGAGATCTTTGAGTGAGAAGCTGGTCCCTCCCCTCGACGCAGCGGTAGATCAGAAGCTGCAAGCCTGGCGTGAAATCGCGACCGGACACACGATTGCGCTTGGGCGCGATGCGGACGAGTTTACTTTCCAGGCTTCGAAACTCATGCTCGGCGATGTTGAGTTCCGCGAAGCTGAGGTCTCGACACCGACCGCGACCAACCCTAGAAGCAAGACCTTTAGAGGGGATGATCGGTTTGTCTTCGTCCAGTCGATCATGGGGCGTCGCCGCCATTATCTTACGGGCGAAGTGGTTGAGGCGGAGGAAGGCGACTTCGTCTTTCTTCGTGCGTCGGCAGTCCAGTTTTCGGTTCGCGAGGCAATGCGGTCGCGTGCGTTCTACGGGCCCATCGAAGCGCTCGGCGTCGACCCGTATCGACTGCCCGACTATGTCCGCTTTCAAGCCGGCACCCCGGTCAACCGCATTCTGAATGCGACGATGAGTTCTCTCGCGACAGAAGCCGCGGAGACGGGCGGCGTCGCGGACCGCGCCCTCGGCGAGGCGACACTCGGCCTCATCAGCGGCGCGGTGACAGGGTCCCGAATGCCGGACGCGGCGCAATCGCGACTTCGCTCCGCGCGCAAGCAGGCTGTCGAAGCCTACATTCGTGACAACCTTAGTAATCCTGAACTCTCTGTCGCCTTGGTGACCGCGACGATGGGCATAAGCCGGGCGACTCTGGCACGAGATTTTGAGCCGAATGGGGGCGTCGCGCGTTCGATCCGCAGGATGCGGGTAGAACGCGCAATGGCCCTGATTACGACCGGGCCCCCGCTTCGTGGAAAGATCACCGCAGCGGCAGAGGCTGTTGGCTTTTTTGACAGGTCTCATTTCAACAGGGCTTTTCGCGAGCATTTCGGGCTCGGGCCGCGCGAAGCAATGCAGCTCTTCACCGACCCTTAGGCGATCGACGACATCGCCGAGCGTGATGTCGCACTGAAGTGGCGCAGCCGCCTGGCGGCGACGTGGACGATCTCCATCCGAAACCTGCCCGAAGCGCAGCAGACTTAGCAGACCGCGAAGCGTCAGATTTTGTGCGCGCGGCACTGACATCGCACTCGGATGAAATGCAAATCCAGTGAGGATGCCTGGCAACGTAAGCGTAGGAACGCTGACCACCGCGTCTGACGAGGCGCCGGAGATCCTGTTGCATCACCACACCAAGAAGCTGGAGCTGCCCACCGTCCTGCGGGAGCACGAGAAGATGGCCCGCCAGCGCGCCAGCGAAGGCGTTGATCATGTCCGGTATCAGGCCCGGCTGTTCGAGCTTGAACTGTTGGATTGCGAAGCCCGAATGAGCGTCCGGCGGATCTAGGCAGCGAAGTTCTCGGCGCTGAAGACGTTGGAGAGCTTCGACTTCGACGCCATCCCGGATCTGAACAAGAACCTCGTCATCGATGTCGCCTTCGGCGAGTCTGTCGGGCTCCACGCGAAAATCATCGCTCTCGGCGCCGGCAAGACCCACGCCTGCACCGGCATCATCCTAGCCCTCGGCAAGCGCGGTGTTAACACCCGCATCGCCACGGCTGCCGGGATCGTGAATGAGATCATCGAGGATCAGGACGAGAAGCGACTGCTCGCCTATGTCGAGCTGCTGGTCATCGGCGACCTGGGTTTCGTGCTGCTCTCGAAGTCCGGTGCCGAGCCGCTGTTTGAGCTAATCAGCCAGCGCCACTAGAGCGTCGCGACCATCATCAACTCGAACCTGCCTTTCGACGAATGGAGCAGTATCTTCGGCGACAACCGCCTCATCGGCGCATGCCTCAACCGGCTGACCCGTCATGTCCAGATCCTCAAGATGAAAGGCCAAAGCTATCGGCTAAGCAAGAGTCGCGCTTGGAAAGCCAAGCCCGCCGCCTGATCATCGCTGCAGCAAGCCGCCCCTGACGAGCCGGAGCACCTTGGCAGATGCCAGCTATCCGGAGAGCGCGCGTGCCAAGGCACTATCCCGCGCCAACAGATTGCTCTCAATACAACTGGCGCGACTGTGGTCTACCCTTGTGGATGGGTTTGTCTCCGTCATTGACATCCGGAGCTCTACACCCCGCTGAGCAAGGAACAAGCCAAATGAGCCCTCGCCCGAACTTTGTTCTCTTTATCACCGACCAGCACCGCGCCGACTTCCTCGGCTGCATGGGACATCCCCTCGTGCAAACCCCAAATATCGACGGCATTGCCGCCCGTGGCGTCGCCTTCGACAGGTTCTACGTCGCCAGCCCAGTCTGCATGCCAAACCGCGCCAGCTTGATGACCTGCCGTGTGCCCTCAAGCCATGGGGTGACAATGAACGGTATTCCGCTGAGTCATCAAAACGTCACCTTCGTTGAGCTGCTTAAAGCGGCGGGCTACCGCACGGCTCTAATCGGCAAAAGCCATCTTCAGACCTTCACTGGCGCCCCGCCGTCCATGAAGATTCCACAAGCCCGGGAAGGCTTTTTCCGCGCCGACGGAGAACTGGCCCAGGCGGTCCGGCACAAACTTGCGTCGCCCACCTACAAGGTGGAGGAGCCGGAATTCTGGTCTAAGCCGCAGCCACGAGTGCCGACGCCGTTTTATGGGTTTGACCATGTCGAGCTTGTTACCCGCCACGGAGACCGTGTCGGTGGAGATTATACCGCCTGGCTGCTGGAGCAGGAACCCAATGCCGCTGCACTGATCGGCACCGAAAACCAGCTTGTGCACGACTACGTCTGCCCGCAAGCCGTGCGAACAGCGCTCCCCGTAGAACTCTACTCCACCACCTACATCGCCGAGCGCGCGTCAGCTTTCATCGGCAGTTGTGTTGACGATGCCAAGCCCTTTTTTCTGATGGTAAGCTGGCCGGACCCGCATCACCCGTTTAATCCTCCAGGCGCATATTGGGGCATGTACGATCCGGACGATTTCCCGGTTCCGGCAGCTTTCACACGTGCTGATTGGACGCCCCCTGCTCATGTCGCCGCGATCCATGCCAAACGCGCTGCAGGAAGGGCCAATGTCAAGGGCACCAACGCTATCGGTTGCAGCGCGCGAGAGGCGCAGGAGGCGCAGGCGCTAACCTGCGGCATGATCGCTATGATCGATCATTCGGTGGGGCAGGTGCAGGCTGCATTGGCCGCGTGCGGGTGTCTCAAGGATACTGTTGAGATCTTCACAACCGATCATGGCGATCACCTAGGCGACCACCGGCTGCTGTTCAAAGGCGCCGGACAGTACGAGCAGATCACGCGTGTTCCTTTTCTCTGGGCCGACCCAAAGAGGCCTTGCACAACGCGCTCGAGCAGGATCGGCCAGACCCATGACATCGGAACGACGATTCTTGAACGCGCCCGTGTCGAGCCAGCCTTGGGCATGCAGGGACGTAACCTTTTTCAGCACGATGCCCGCAGAGCCGCCTTTATCCAATACGCCCATCAAAAGGAAATGGACGGAGTAGGGATCGCGCCGCGCATCCACACAATTCGGGATCGTCGTTTTCGCCTCTCGATCGTGCATGACTTAGCTTGGGGAGAGTTGTACGATCTCGAAACTGATCCTGGCGAGTTCCGAAATCTCTGGGACGACAGGGCCTTCATCGGCGAGAAATCGCGCCTGATAGAGCAGATGGTCCGCGCGGAACTCGCGCATGTCGACCACGTGCCCGCGCCGACTGGCCGTGCATAAGGGGTGGCGGGTCGCCACCGTGAAAGTGATGCCCCATGAAGCAACGTTGACCGCACCTTCATCGTAACGTTGCAAAGATATGCCACCATATTCCCTCAACTGGAACCGGCTAAAGCTGGTGTCTACTTTTTGAACTTTGGCTGGTGAGGCGCCTCGCTCCATTGCTGAGCCACAGAGCCTTAGGACGAAAAACAGAGGTAAGTCATGAGCCCAAAGTCGTCTTTTCTTATTGTTGCGGCTGTATCGACATACGCGCCGGCTCCCGCAGCACTCGCGGACTTCGTTCTGAATGAACGTTATGTCGATGCCGATGGCGACCTCGTTGCCGATACGCCCGCCAATCCTGCGGAGCAAATTGATCCAAACAAGCTTATCTTCGCATATTCGCCTGGCGAAGACCCGGAAACTCACCGCGTGGTTTGGGCCGAGTTCCTTGAACACTTGTCCCAGGTTACTGGCAAGGATGTGGAGTACTTCTCGGTGCAGTCAAATGCAGCGCAGATTGAAACAATGAGGGCCGGACGCCTCCACGTGGCATCGTTCGGTACTGGAACTGTGCCGATCGCGGTAGCGTGCGCCGGTTTCCAGCCGTTTGCAATGATGGCGGCGGCGGATGGCTCCTATGGATACGAGATGGAGATCATCACCTTCCCCGGGTCGCCAATTGACGCGGCAGACGATATCCGTGGGCGGACGTTAACGCACACGTCCCCAACGTCGAACTCCGGCTTCAAGGCTCCAACTGCTTTGATGAAGGCTGAATTCGGATTGATCTCTGGTGAGGACTACGAGACCAACTTTTCTGGTCGGCACGATAACTCAATCCTGGGTGTGATAAACCGAGACTATGAAGTTGCGACGATCTCTAGCGGAGTGAAGGAACGGATGGTCGCGCGAGGCGTCATCTCGCCGGATCAGTTTGAAGTGTTGTTCACATCTCAGACATTCCCAAGCATTGCCTACGGTACAGCACATAACCTTGCGCCGGAGCTTCAATCGGCCGTGCAGGACGCCTTCTTTAGCTTCGATTGGGAGGGAACTGCTTTGCAAGAG
>JBCCKB010000190.1:0-7124 GCA_039027595.1 Pseudomonadota bacterium
AATGCCGTGGCCTGGAAACCAAAGCGCGCGAAAGCCTTCCATCAGGTCTCGCTCGAGCAGCTGGCCGAGTTTGCCGCCGAGCATGGGCGTCAGGTACAGAACTGACCCAATCCGGGCAGTCCAAGACAGTACGGCAGAGAGCCCTGCCGTAACACCAGAGATATAGCGCCCGCCTCTCGAGGCGGGCGATGTCGTTGCGGCGTCCGCGCTGACGCCCTATGCCTGAGTTGGGCGATGGTGCTCTCACCGCTTCTCCCGCGTCTCCATCCTTGATGCGAGTTGTCGGCATGTTCCGTTGATTGCGTAGCTTTGGCACGGCCCGTTGATTGTGCGGTGTCGGCACGGACCGCAGGTGCGTGGTGTTGCCACGATCGGCAGGTGCGGGATGCTCGAACGCTCTATAGGTGCGGGATGGATCATCGGGGGCTCGACTCACCAAAACGGTCGGCTCGCTGGGGCAAAGGCACGGATGTCGGAGAACATCTGCCATCCCGATGTGTGACCAGGGATCTCAGCTGGACCGGTTCGGCCGATCTGCGAGGCTTCGCCCGCCGCCGCGCGAGGCTCTCGAACCTGCGCGCCGGTGGTCTAGACTGCATCGCACAAAGGTTACGCGGGGAGAAACTGCCAATGTCCCAGAGACTAATTGCCCGGCTCAGGCTCTTTGGCATCTTGATTCTGGCGTGCACGGTCATTGGCCTGGGCGAGTTCGCGCTCTTTGCCGATGACGACGCTTGGAGCCGGGTCTCGCCGGCGCATATCGGGTTTAGCTGGTTTGTCGGCAGCGCAATGGCCTATGGATTTGAAATCCTGCTGGTTCCAAGCCGGTACGGGGCGCCGATCCGCCGCATGCACTTCCTATCGGCGATCTTCGCCAAATCGGCGTTCCTGGTTCTTGTTGTCATCCTGGCGACGGTGATTGGGGATCTCGTCTTCCTGGGCCACCTCGATCTTGACTTCATGGTCGATCCGGAACGCGGGTTCGCGCGCACGCTTCTTATAGTCTTCGCCTTGGTTCTAACGTTGCAGGTGATCATCCAAGTGGTGCGGATCATCGGCGCACAGAAGCTCTTGAACATGATCCTCGGCCGCTACCGCCAGCCCGTCGCCGAAGACCGGATCTTCATGTTCCTTGATCTCGCGGGCTCGACCGCGCTCGCCGAGCGGCTGGGGGATGTGGGGGTTCAGCGGCTCATCACGCGGTTCTTCTTCGACATCTCAGAACCCATTGCCGAATACGGCGGAGAGATTCACCAATATGTGGGCGACGAGGTGGTGGTCACTTGGCCGCTGGGCGCGCCCGAGGCGAATGTCCGCGCGATCCGCTGCGCATTCGCGATCGCCGACACCGTTCGGGCCAAGTCCGCGGGCTACGCGCGTGATTTCGACGTGATCCCAGCATTCCGGATCGGGCTTCATGGTGGGCCCATCGTCATCAGCCAATGCGGCGACCAGAAACAGGAGATTTCCTACTTCGGGGACACGATCAACACGGCGTCGAGAGTAGTGGATGCGTGCAAGACCTACGGCCGCGGGCTCCTGATCTCGGGTGACCTTCTCAGCCGGATCGCCCTGCCCGACCGCTTCCGCTCGACGCTTTTGGGCACCGTGCAACTCCGCGGCCACGCCCGCGAGACGGATCTCTTGGGGGTGGAACTGGTGTGATCGGGCGATACGGTCGTCGGACAGCCGTTGGGCGAAGGTGGCGGTTAGCAACTTCTCAGTAGTCCAACGGTTTTGGACGTCCGGGGGCTTGGTGTCACCTACCTCGGCCGGGATTCCTGCTCAGCTTCGACCAGTGTTAGCGAACTCCGACTTTCGGAGACCTGAGCGCCTACACTCCAGTATGAGCTCCGCGTTGCGCCGCGCACTGTGCCGGCCATCTATCTCGATGTCATAGACGCGGCCCTTATGAACAGTGTCGACGTCCTCCTCCGCGCTCCCAACACGGCGATTGCCGCGCGCAAGCTCGCGTCGTCGAAGCTCTCCTAGGTCACAGTGGATGCCCACAAAGACCACATCAAACGGAGCAAGGAGGGTCTTTAGGTGAGGGACCCACTCGGCAGTATCCAAGATGTGTTCCAAGATGAGATTGTTCCCCGCATGGGCATAGGCCGCGAGGGACGCATGAAAGCCGTCGAAGAAGGGCGTTCGCATGTCCGACCACAGAAAGTCCTTTCGGTCGATGCGCGCCAGGGGCAGAACGCCGCTATCGCGAAGGTGATCTATCGAGATGTGCCAAAAGGGAAGCTCGACCACGTCTTGAAGTGCGCGCGCCGTCGTTGATTTCCCGCAACTGGAGGGACCGTTCAGGAAAATGATCTGACCGCTCATGGCGTCTCTTGTGTTTGAGGCATGGACGCGCAGTCTTATGTCTTTGAGCGTCGAAATTGAACAACGGAAATCCTCCCAAGCCGATATCCTGCTGGCGCCTGGGAGCCTCGCGCCCATGCAACGACAAGCGTGTGGGAGGCGCGACCAATGCCATCGTCGCCTTCGGAGAAAAGGCTTCGCCCACAAGTAAAGGGCCCGCACAGCAGGCGGGCCCGTCCGGCATGTGGGTTCGATCAGCGCTTAGAGAACTGGAAGCTCTTCCGGGCCTTCGCCTTGCCGTATTTCTTCCGCTCCACGGTGCGGCTGTCGCGGGTGAGGAACCCGGCCGCCTTGAGCGAAGGCCGAAGCGACGGCTCGTAGAGTTGAAGCGCCTTGGAGATACCGTGCTTGACTGCGCCGGCTTGGCCGGAAAGCCCGCCCCCCTTGACGGTGGCCATGACGTCGAACTCTCCGGTCACACCGGCGACCTCGAACGGTTGGCGCAGGATCATTTGAAGAACGGGGCGAGCGAAATAGGCGTCCATGTCCTTGCCGTTGACCGTCACCTTGCCCGAACCCGGCTTGATCCAAACACGGGCGACCGCGTCCTTGCGTTTGCCCGTGGCATAGGAGCGGCCCAACGCGTCCCGTTCCGGGGCGCGCTGCGTGATCTCGGCGGTCGCCGCGCTGTCCCCGGCGCCTTCGCCACCGACGGCCTCTTTCAGCTCTTCGAGCGAATTGATTTGATCGGCCATGCTCACGCGCTCCGGGTGTTCTTGGGGTTCATTGACGACACATCGAGCGTCTCGGGTGCCTGGGCTTCATGCGGGTGTTCGGACCCCGCATAAACGCGAAGGTTGGTCATCTGCTTCCGGCTGAGCCGATTGCCCGGGAGCATTCGCTTGACCGCTTGCATCACCACGCGCTCGGGATGCGCGCCCTCGAGGATCTGGCCCGTGGTGCGCGATTTGATGCCGCCGGGGTAGCCTGTGTGCCAGTAGTGCGGCTTGTCGCGTTTCTTGCCCGTGACCTGCACCTTCTCGGCGTTGATCACGATCACATTGTCGCCCATGTCCATATGCGGCGTGTAGCTTGGCTTGTGTTTGCCACGCAGGCGGTTCGCCACGATCGACGCAAGACGGCCCAGCACAACGCCCTCGGCGTCGATGACGATCCACTTCTTATCGATATCCGCGGGCGTCGCGGTATAGGTTTTCATCGCTCTATCCTTGTTCGGACCCCGTCGCTCGGGCACTTTTGCGTCCGTGGTTGGGCAGGTTGGCGTGTTTTAAGCATTCGCCGCATCGGGTCAAGTAGGTATTCACGCATTCTTTTGTTTGTTTGCAGCAGCTTATGTATAAGGTATTATAATACCCCAAAACTTGACCAGAATTGCCCGGGTTCCCGCGAATTTTCTAGAAACTGTCAATATGCCGCCCGGATCGATGCTTAGACACGACCCTGCCGCTGGGTTCCAGCGGTGTTTGTGTATCGGACGGAGTTCGCCAATGCGTACGAGTATCTTTCTGTTCTTTTTAGGTCTTGGGATCTGCGGCGCAGCCCTCATGGCGATCGGCACGGATGGCATGAGCGGTCTCCAGATCTTGGCCCTAGTGACTGTGATCGCCGTGCTCCTGGCCGCGATCATAGGGCTCATGACGGTGCGTGATCCCCTTAGCATTCAGGCGGAATCGAATAAGTGAGGGTGGCCCGGGCCACCGGCGCGCTTTGACCGTCTGAGCGGATCAAGACATCGCCGACAGCGAGTACCCGGCCGAGCTTCAAAAGCCGGGTCGCCGCCAGGAGATCGCGGCCCGGCTCGGGCTTGCGCATGAAATCCATCGAGGCATTGGTGGTGACCGCGAGCGCCTTTGGCCCGATCATCGCGAGCACCGCCAGGTAGACCCCCACATCGGCAAGCGCGAACATCGACGGTCCAGAGACGGTGCCCCCAGGCCGGAGGTGGCTTTCGCGCACCGGCATCCGGATCGTTGCTTCCATGGCGGCGACGTGATCGACCACGAAGTGCCCGGCGGCTTGAGGAAACGCGTCGCGCAGGAATGCCTCGAGACCCGCCTTGTCCATTTTTGTCTGCATGCTTTTCCCCACTGCCTGTCACGCCTAGACTTGCCGCGACGAGGTTGGGAGGACAAGACGATGGGTGTGATCCGCGAGGACCGGGGCCGGGTCGCCCGGCTGACACTCAACCGCCCCGAGGCGCTTAACGCGCTCTCGATGGCGATGCTGCGCGAGCTGCAAGAGGCGCTCAATGCGCTGGCCGAGGACCCCGAGATCCGTGTCGTGGTCATCGCAGCCGCTGGGCGAGCGTTTTGCGCGGGCCATGACCTGGCCGAGTTGCGCGCCGCGCGCGAGGCACCCGATGGCGGCGCGGCGAAGCTGAAGGCGCTGTTCGACACATGTTCCGCGCTGATGCAGACCCTCCCCCGCCTCCCGCAACCGGTTATCGCGGAGGTGAGCGGGCTCGCGACGGCGGCGGGATGCCAGTTGGTTGCCTCCTGTGATCTTGCCGTGGCCGCCCAAGGCACCCGCTTCGGGGTCAATGGCGTCAATATCGGGCTCTTCTGTTCCACGCCCATGGTGGCCTTGACCCGAAACATCGCGCGCAAACAGGCGTTCGAAATGTTGGTCACGGGCGACTTCGTCGAGGCCGAGCGCGCCCGCGAGCTTGGCCTGATCAACCGCGTTGTCGCCCCCGACGATCTCGCGCGCGAGACCATGGGGATGGCGGAGGAGATTGCCGCGAAACTCTCAACGGCAGTGCGGGTCGGCAAACGCGCGTTTTACGCACAGCTCGAGATGGGACTTGCGGAGGCGTATGCCCATACCGGCGAGGTCATTGTCGCGAACATGATGACCGAGGACACTACGGAAGGCGTCGCCGCGTTTCTCGAAAAGCGCGCGCCGGACTGGGCGGAGTGAGCCCCCGTGTGCCCTCACGGCGCTACCCATCGACCCTTGGCGCTTGAACCGCCCACGGCGGGGCCGTTCACTGATCACGGGGCTTGCCAAGACGCCACGGGGCATCGACACTTCCGGGCCCAGAGGCTGCAGCAAAGGACCAGGCCATGCGCGTTGAGGGCATTGACGAGGCGGAAGCGCATATCGCAGCCCTCGAGCCTGCCCACAGGCGTGCCGAAGCCGAGACGCTCGATGCGCTTTTCCGGCGTGTAACCGGCTATGATCCGCGACTTTGGTCGGGTCGCATGATTGGTTATGGGGCCTATGACTACACCTACGAGACCGGGCATTCTGGAACATCGCTCGCCACCGGGTTCGCCGTTGGGGCTCGGCAGCTTACGATCTACGTCTTGCCCGGCTACACCCCGTTTCCCGAAATCATGGCACGGCTTGGAAAGCACCGGCGTGGAAAGTCCTGCCTGTATCTCACTCGGCTCGAGCACGCCGACGCGGATGCCTTGGCCGAGCTGATCCGGGCCGGCCTCGATGACCTTGCCACTCGCTGGCAGATCCGGGCGGCCTAGGCGCTCTGCCTTCCAGCGGTCAAATCGTATCGGTCATTTGGCACTTGGCCACAAAGTGCGGACCATTGTCATCGAAACCAACGAACGCCCGGAAGTCCTTCAGGGTCAGGCTCCACGTCTCGACGAGGGTCACGAACTCCGACGATGAAATCTCCGGGGTGATCGCGACATAGTGGTCAATGACCGGGTCGCAGTCGCGTGTCACGAAGGCGCGTCCAACATATCGTTCGCTATTCCAGGAATTGATCCGCTCTAGATCGATGCCACCGTCCAAGTCGAACCGCGCCGTAAAGAGCAGACCTCGGCACGCATTGTAGCCCTCGCAACCAACGAATTGGATGTCAAAGGCAGACCCTCCGCTGCCGGAGAGGATCGCGGGCGCGCCCGTCTCCTGAGCGTGGATCTTGGCACGGTACCCCTCAAGCCGAAGGGTGTTGGCGACACTCGCAGGATCGGCGAGCGAGACCCTGTCCTCGGCCATGGCACCGGCCGCCAAGAACGCCAAGGCGCTGGTCAGAGCCGCGATGGATCTGCTTGCGATAGCCATGGTCTTTCCCTTTCGCGGTGCTGCCTGTCGATCAACACCTTGAATGCGTGGATTTCATGGCGCCCGCATGGCTGGCTCGGCCCGAGCCGATGCATGCTTGTTCCCGCTCCGGCAAGCATGCAAGCTGGCCCGCAAACGGGAGGTGTGGCCATGGAGCCAGCGGCCAAGGGGGAGCGCGGTGAGTTTAGCGCAGCGGAGCTTGGCGCCATTGCGCATCTTTACCGGGGCGAGGTCTACCGTTCGACGCTCTGGCGCCAACGGCTGGATACAACCACCAACTGGGCGGTTGTCACCTTGGGCGTTGCGCTGTCGATTTCCTTCTCCTCGCCCGCCGCCTCGCCCCTGCCGCTCGTTCTCGTGGGCGTTTTGATCCTGTTTTTCCTGATGCTGGAGGCGCGGCGTTACCGCTACTTCAACGTCTGGCGCGCGCGATGCCGCTGGATGGAGACCCATATCTATGCCCCGATGCTGCACGACGGCGACATGCATCTCGAGGAGGGCTGGCAGCGTACGCTGGCCGAGGACTACTGGCGGCCCACCTACCACGTCTCGCTTTGGGTTGCGGTCGGCCGGCGGATCCGGCGGAACTACTTCTGGATCCTGCTCATTCAATCGATGGCGTATCTTGGCAAGCTGGTCGTCCATCCCGAGCCGCTCGCGGGTTTCGCCGAATTCCTTCAGCGCGCCTCGGTGGGGCCAATCCCCGGTTGGGTGATGCTCGCCTTGGGCGGCACCTACATCCTTGGATTTTCCGCAGCCAC
>JBCCKB010000191.1:0-7055 GCA_039027595.1 Pseudomonadota bacterium
GCGGACGGCTTGAGCGAAGCGCAGATGCGCCATGGGACCCAGTGTCGTCTCAACGTCGAGCGGGCTGCCGAGGCGATACCCATTCACGATTTCCACCGCCTTTTCGACGAAGGGAGCGTAAAGCCTTTGGTGGACATATATGCGTTCGATCCCACAGCAGCACTGGCCAGAGTTGAACATGGCTGCGTCGATTAGGGTCTCGGCCGCGGCCTCGAGACTTGCGTCTTCTGCGACATAGCCCGGATCCTTTCCACCAAGCTCAAGACCTAAACCGGTAAAGGTACCAGCGGCCGCGCGTTCCATCGCCATGCCCCCAGAAACGGAGCCGGTGAAGTTGATAAAGTCAAAGGCGCCACCAGAGATGAGTGCCGAGGTCGTGTCGTGGTCAAGAAAGACGTTCTGGAAGACATCTTCGGGGACGCCCGCGTCGTGAAAGGCCCGGGCCATCCGTTCGCCCACAAGGAGCGTTTGGGTTGCGTGTTTCAACACGACGGTGTTGCCCGCGATGAGGGCAGGCGCGACGGTATTGATCGCGGTCATATACGGGTAATTCCACGGCGCGATGACAAAAACGACACCGTGGGGGACACGTCGGATGTAGCGACTGAAGACTTCATCCTGACCCACGCGGATATCGGCGAGTGCGTCGTTGGCGATGTCGGCCATATAAAGCGCGCGCTCCTCGAAGCCGCCGAACTCGCCACCGTATCGCACCGGGCGGCCCATCTGCCAGGCAAGCTCTGGGACGATCTCGCCATTCATCTCACCGACGGCGGCGACGCCCGCTAAAACCAGGCTGACTCTCTCTTTGATTGGCCGCGCGGACCAGGCAGACTGTGCCTCCCGTGCGCGGGAAACAGCGCGGCGGGCGGCCTCCAAGTCCTGGCTCTCGCGCTGCGCATAGACCGAGCCATCGATCGGTGAGATGCATGTTAGCCGTGTCATTGAGCGTCCTTGCGAACGGGGCGGGCAAGCGCCCGCCCCTCCCCCTCTTTAGCCGTATCGATACGGCCGACCGGCCTTTTGCATGTCGGAATTATATTGGCGGAAAACCTCGACGACTTTCGCCTTGGTCTCGCTTTCTGCGGCGATCTCGTCCCAGAACTTGACCGCTGCTTCCTCGACCTGTGCCCATTCCTCATCGGGGATCGTTGTCAGCTCCAGCTTGTCACCATTGACCCGCAATGACGCTTCCCCGCCCCAATACCACCATTGCCGGTAGTAGTGGGACTGATCGCAGCAGACGCGGAACAGGGTCTGCATGTCCTCAGGCAGCTCGTTCCAGCGGTCCATGTTTGCGAAGAACGATCCGGCCCAGGCGCCGGAGATGTTGTTCGTTAGGAAGTAGTTGGTCACATCGGCCCAACCCACGGTGTAGTCTTCGGTGATGCCCGACCAGGCAATACCATCAAGCTCGCCAGTTTGGACGGCGACCTCGATGTCTTCCCACGGAAGCGTAACGGGGACGACACCGAATTGTGCCAGGAAACGTCCTGCGGTCGGGAAGGTGAACACGCGCTTGCCCTTGAGATCGTCAAGAGAGCGGATTGGGTCCTTCGTGGCGAAGTGGCATGGGTCCCAGGCGCCCGCCGAGATGTGCTTTACGCCGACAGCGGAGTACTCCGCATCCCAAATCTCGTTGAGACCATATTGGTTGAAGAGCACCGGCACGTCGAGTGAATAGCGTGAGGCGAAAGGGAAGTATCCACCGAAGACAGTGACCTCGGTGGGCGAGGCCATTGAGTCGTCGTCTGACTGGACGGCGTCGATTGTCCCTCGTTGCATCGCACGAAAGAGCTCACCCGTGGGAACTAGTTGGTCGGCGTAGAAGAGCTCGATCTGCATTTTGTCGCCAGCGATCTTGTTGAACATCTCGATGGCCGGGTCGATCACGTGTGCCGCGAGCGCTGGGCCCGCATAGGTTTGCATGCGCCACGTGATCGTAGATTGCGCAATGGCCGGGGCGGCCAGCGGAGCTGCTGCCGCTCCAAGAGCCGTTGTCTTCAGAAACTTGCGTCTAGTGGTCATAAGAGGATCCTCTCTGTTGGGATTGTAGGTTCCCCGGTTCTTCGGGGTTCTCTTTTAGTTTCCATATACATAGTCGGGGAGCCATAGAGCGATGCCAGGAAAGGTCATGATGATCGCCAGGGCCACGACCATTACGCCCACAAATGGAAAGATCGAGCGGTAAATGTCGCCCAGCGTGATTTCTGGGGGCGCCATGGCACGCATCAGAAAGAGATTATAGCCGAACGGCGGGGTCATGTAGGCGATCTGGGTAGTGATCGTGTAGAGGACGCCGTACCAAATAAGGTCGAAACCGAGCGCACCGACGAGCGGAACGTAGAGCGGAGCGACGATCACCAGCATCGCGGTGTCGTCAAGGAATGTTCCCATCAGAATGAAGCTCAACTGCATGAGGATCAGGATGATCCAGGGACCGAGGCCCAACTGATCGGTGAAGAGGCTCTCGATTGCGCGGACGGCGCCTAGGCCATCAAAGACGGCGCCAAAGCCAAGGGCCGCAAGGATGATCCACATGAACATGCAGGATATCGCAAGTGTCTGGCGCGTGCAGGTTTCGAGGATGGCCCAGGTCATTCGCCGCTTCAGCACTGACGCGGCAAGGGCGGTTAGCGCCCCAATGGCGGAGCTTTCGACAAGCGAGGTCCAGCCATTGATGAAGGGAACCATCATCGCGGCGAAGATCGCAATCGGCAAGAGCCCCGCGCCTAAAAGCCGGATCTTCTCGGTCCGCGGAACCTGTGCCGCTTCCCCGAGCGCGGGGCCAAGCGCCGGCTGTGCGCGGCACCGGAGCCAAATGTAGAGGATGAACATCCCCGCCATCATCAGACCGGGGATGACGCCTGCGAGCCAAAGTTGCCCCACCGGCTGGCGCGCGATCATTGCATAGAGCACAAGCACCACCGAGGGCGGCACGAGAATGCCCAAGGATGAACCTGCCTGGATGACGCCCGTCACCATGATCTTATCATAGCCGCGCCGAAGCAGCTCAGGCAGCGCAATCGTGGCGCCAATCGCCATACCTGCCACGGAGAGCCCGTTCATCGCGGACACCAGCACCATAAGGCCGATCGTGCCGATGGCGAGACCGCCGTTTACGTTCCCCATCCAGACGTGGAACATGCGGTAGAGGTCGTCTGCGAGACCACTCTCGGAAAGAACATAGCCCATGAAGATGAACATCGGCAGCGTGAGCAGCGGGTACCATTTCATGAGCTTCATGGCAGCCGCGAAGGGAATGTCGACGCCACCCGTGCCATAAAGTGCGAGAACCGCCACAGATGCGACCGCGCCGATCGCTCCAAAGACACGTTGCCCGGTAAACAGCATCAGCATCATCGACGCGAACATGAAAATCGCGATGTATTCCTGGCTCACGTTGTCATGCCCGCGCTATCCCGATCTCGTGCCCCTTGATCCGGGCAATGTCCTTAAAGAGCTCCGAGATTGCTTGGAGGAGCATGAGAAAAAAGCCCAGGACCAGGATTGTCTTGATCGGCCAAATAAAGGGTCGCCATGCGGTCGACGATCGCTCGAGCCGTCCAAGTTCTTCTGTGCCGGCCAGAAGACCCGTGAAAAAGGCAAATGGATCTGTGCCCCAATAGCCCAGTGAATAGGCCGTCGAGCCGAGGCTACCATAGAACAGGACGCCAAGATAAAAGATCAGGAACAGCACGGTGAATGCGTCGAACCAGGCTTTCCGTTCCGCACTCCAGCGGTGGTAGAAGAGGTCCATCCGCACATTCGAACCGAGCTGGATCGAGTATGGTCCGCCCATGATATAGAAGGTCACCATGGCGAATTGCGCCATCTCAAGGGTCCAAAGCGAGGGGAGAAAGAAAGTCTTCGATATCGAGGACCACAGCAGGATCCCCATCATCACAAAAAAGCCCCACATCATGATCCGGCCGATCCGGTAATTCACCGCATCAACGATGCCCACGTAAGCGGCCATTGCTCGGATCATGCGCCCTCCGCCGGGAAGGCTTGGAGTGTCGTCTCAATCCAGTCGGCGAGACAGGCTGCCATGGCGTCTTCGTCCGCGGCGTTCGAGATCAAATCACTTCGGACTTCGACCATAACGCTCAAGTTGCCGTTAGGTGGCCCGTGAAGCTCAATGGTGTGGAGGACGCCGTCGAGGGGCCCGTAGGGTTCATTTAGGCGCGTGTCATAGCCGATGCCGGAGGGTCTGTTCGCCAGCATTGCGCGCGCGAAGCGGTCATCCTTCCCGTGGAGGAGGCCGATTTCGACGTCACGACGTACTCCTTTGTAGACAGGTGTAAAGCTGTGGATGCTGACAAGGAGCTTTAGCCCGTGGATCTTTGCAAGCTGCCCAAGCATGCGATGAAACGGGACGTAGACGTGATCGACGCGTGCTTGTCGCGCTTGCGTTGCTAGACCCACATTGCCCGGAATCTCGCAGTCTTCGGAGACTTGAACTATGGCCGAGGGGGCCTCTGGTGGCCGATTGCAGTCATAAACAAGCCTCGAGATCGTGCCGTGAACAAGGGGCGCTCGCAGGTTGGCGGCTAAGGTTTTGGCAACGTTCAACGCACCAGGATCCCAAGCGATGTGGCTATTGCGTGCATCATCATCGAGACCGAGATCGCCAAGGGCTTCCGGGATTCGGTTTGATGCGTGCTCGCAAACCACGAGCACGCGTGCCGCGCCCGAGCCCGCGACAAGTCGCACCGCATCCCCGTAATTCTCCAAGAGCGTCTTCACCACATGTAAAGACTTCTTCAGACCAACTCAGAGTGTCAAGAATTATTCTGAACGGAACTTTACGTTTTGCAGCACGCTTGAAAAATTTGTACAAAAGGCGACCAAACCTTTGGGAGATGCCTTTGTCCAATGCTCCGTCCATCGCCGAGAAGATCCGCGCAAACCGAGATGTCATGACCCGCTCGGAAGCGCAGCTGGTGGAGGTCATCCTTGATGAATACCCGGTTTCGGGCCTCTGTAGCATCACCGAACTCGCAGAGAAGGCGGCTGTCTCGTCGCCAACGGTGGGGCGGCTTCTGCAAAAGCTGGGCTATGGCGGGTACGGAGAATTTCAGGCAGCGCTTCGTGTCGAGCTCTCCGAAATGATCTCGAATCCAATCTCGAAGCGCGTGCAATGGAAGTCGGATCTTCCAGAGGAGCACATCCTGAGCAGGTATGCCGCTCTCGCGCTCGATAACCAACGCAGTACGCTAGATGGTCTCGACCCAGCCGAATTCGATGTTCTTCTTGGTCTGCTTGCAGACCCGCGGCGCAGGGTTTTCCTTGCAGGTGGTCGTATCACCGGGGTCTTGGCGCAGTATTTTTATTTGCATCTACAAATGATCCGGCCAGAGGTTCGGATCCTTCCCATGGCGGGATCCTGGCCGCACCATCTTCTGGACTTGCGGGATGGGGATGTGTTCGTGGCCTTCGACGTGCGCCGCTATGAGAACACGACGATGATGATGGCTCAGATGTGCCACGAGCGCGGAGCCGAGGTCGCGCTCTTTACCGATCAGTGGCGCTCGCCAATTCGCAAGGTGGCGCGATTGACGTTTGCGGGCCGCATTTCGGTTCCCTCGGCGTGGGATTCCATGGGTTCGCTGATGCTTCTTATCGAGTGCACAATCGCCGCACTCCAGGAATTGCTCTGGGACAGTGTGCAAGAACGAACTAATGCGCTGGAAAGCGCGTTTGACCGCACTCGCCTGTTTCGAAAATTTGGCTGACAGTGCCAGAATGCGTCGCGTCTACCGGTGCCAAGACATGAACGATTACATGAACTCTGCCGGGATTGTCGCGACTTGGGCGATAAATGACCTCGGCTTGTTCGAATTGCGGCATAAGGGCCACCTCGCCTGACCTTAGCGCTGCTCATCAGATCGTGTGGCAAGCGGATATGACCTGAAATCGGCGATTGCTACGTAGCAAACGCAGCCAGCAAAAATCCCTGTATATTCCTTTCAAACTATTGAAACTGTGAAGAGATTTTACCCGGAAGACAACCTTCGATCCACCGTGAGTTGGTGTCGCCATCAAGGCGGCCGCGCCGGTCCAACGCTTTTGGAGACGATCCATGGATCCGACCCGTCGGCGTCCACGAACAACGAACAAATACGCCAATCACGCCCTACTAAGGTCAGATTTCCTCGCATTTTACCGGTCTCAAGCTCTGAGGGAAGTCGGAGCCTCAGGGTCCAATGGTCAGCAGCAGGGACCTGAATGCCAGTCAAGGGGTGCACGGATGCCTGACAAGGTTGATTTGAGAGAGGAACACCGGCGCGGTTTCGACGAGTTGAACCAGTTCTGGGACCGCCTCGACGAAGTCGAACAGTCCGTGTCGGAACAACTGGACGCTTCCCCCGAATTCGTTGGCGAACAGCTTGAGCGAATTTTGGATCGTATCCGGTCTTTTGAGCCGACCGTAAGCATCATCGGCCAGATCAAGGCGGGCAAGAGTACTCTGCTGAACGCTCTTATCGCTGAAACCGACCTTTTGCCCTCGGACGTGAACCCATGGACCTCCGTGATCACTGGCCTTCACCTGAACAGCCGCACACGGCCTGACAACACGCGCGCTCTTTTCCAGTTCTTCGATGCAGAGGAGTGGGATCGCCTTGTGGAAACAGGCGGCCGTCTTGGCGAAATGGCGGCGCGTGCCGGCTTTGACAGCGAAGTCAACGAGGTCCGCGAGCAGGTCGAGCAAATGCGGCAGACGACGGAAGAGCGTCTGGGCGATGAATTTCAAAAACTGCTCGGGCAGAGCCGCGCCTTTCCAGAAATCGAGAAGGAGACGCTCGACCGCTACATCTGTTACGGGGATCCTGAGGATCTTCAGGATGGCGCGACCGAAGGGGTTTATGCCGACCTAACCAAGCTAGCGGATCTGTACATTGATCTGCCTGGATATCCGCGCGGACTTTGCTTCCGCGACACCCCTGGCGTGAACGACACCTTCATGATGCGCGAGCAGATCACGCTCAACGCCATCAGCGAGAGCCGGATGTGTATCGTCGTGCTCTCGGCGCATCAGGCGCTGAGCACGA
>JBCCKB010000192.1:0-7049 GCA_039027595.1 Pseudomonadota bacterium
ATAGGTGCCCGCGACATCGTGTCGGCGTTCGGCCTTTGCCTGTTCAATCTTTGTGAAGACGCGGTTGCGGAACCGATCGCCATGGCGCTCTAGAACGCCAGCGATACGCTCGATGTTGCACAGATCCGTGCCGACCCCGAGGATCACGCCCTGGCCTTCCGGAAAGGCAGATCGTGGGCACGGGCGAGCATGCTGCCGCTTGGGGTCGGGGTACGGTCTGGCATGGCGCGCATCATCCCACGGGCTCTTTCGTCATCCACTGCCCGTAACCCGCAAGTCAAGGCGTTGAAACCCCAATTCACGGGGCATTGGGGTTTGCGTCAATCCTTTCGGAAGGTCTCCCTGCTACCGGCTTCGCGTAGAGGAACCAGAAAGGTCCGATGATGAGACGATGGCTGCCGATCGTTGCCGCGCAGACCCTTGTGGCCTGCTCTGGCGTTGCCTGGAACACAGAGGTTGCGACCACCGAGGCCGCGCGCACCGCTATGGCGCTCTCGGTGGTGCCTGGGCGCACGACCGAGACGGGCTTTACCACCCGCTGGGGCAATCCGACGCAAAAGATCCGAGAGGGCGGCCAGACGGAGTTCGTCTACCGCGACATGACAAACCTTCCTGGCTGGTACTACCCGCAGTTTGGCGACAGCCACAATTACGTCATTGTCACCTTCCAATATGGGCTCGCTGCTGCTGTGCGAACCTCGGATGGGATCGATTGCCGAGGCACCTTCCCGCCGCGCCCGCCGAACTATCTTGCAGACAACCCCGCGACCGTGCGCCTTGTTGGAGCCTGCGCCCCGGTTCTTTCTGCAGAGGAGGCCGCTCGCAAGGGCCCGATCGCGCGCGCGATGGACGAGATCAGTGCGACGTGGCACGAGGCGCGCGCCCATTTGGAGGGCACAACCTCAGAGGCCGGGGCCACGCCCGCCGATGATCCGTCAGAACGGCCCGGTGTCACGCCGGACATCTACGACCCATCGGGAAAAGCTGGGGAATAGCCAGCAAGCACACTGCCCGCCGAACATCGTGCGGCGAAAACGCATCACAACTGCCGGAAGCGATGACGCGAGAACGACGCGTTCGCGCGGATGCCGGTGGAACGCGACGGTGACAGAGGAGAGACCGATATGTGGATGGCCGACGCCGCGGATCTGACGTCGCACCGCGCCCCGCGCAATCAGGCAAATAGGCGGCTAATCGGGAGCACCAAGGGCTGTCTGACTTCAAGGCGGTGCGCCGTCTCCGATATCGCTGGTTGCCCGCCTCAAATCGTCTCAAGCAGCCGTCAAACCAGCGATGACCCAAGGCAAGGGTCTTGGTCGCCGGTCTGCCGGAGCGCGAAACGCTGACCGCGATTGCTTCGCGAACCCGGAGCCCCGCAGCGCGCCGAATACACAAGGGCGTAGTGCCCGCCTCCCGTTGCGAGTGCCAGACGGTGATCCCATCCGCCCTTGAGGTGCGGCGTGTGCGCCGCCCACGTCGACAGACGTCCGAAGCTCTTCCTCTCCTCCCGCCCGTGTTCGCTCGCTTTCGTCGCGTTCGGGCTAGGACGCATGGGCGTAAGAGCGCGCTCCATCCATGATCCGGCGCATCTCCTCGATCGCCGGCGTCAACCCCAGGAAGATCGCCTCACCGATCAGAAAATGGCCAATGTTCAGCTCACGCAGCTCTGGAAATTCGGCCACAGGCGCAACCGTCTCATAGGTCAGCCCGTGCCCGGCATGGACCTCAAGCCCCAATCCATGACCGAAAGTCGCCATTTCCCGAAGCCGCTCGAGCTCTGCGTCGCGTTCGCCTAGTCGTTCCTCGGCATGGGCGTCACAATAGGCGCCGGTGTGGAGCTCGATCACCTGCGCTCCGATCCGATGCGCGGCTTCGACCTGGCGGATATCGGCGGCGATGAAGATCGATACCCGGCAGCCCGCCTCACGCAGCGGCGCAATGAAATGCGCCAGCCGGTTCTCGTCTCGGGCAACGTCAAGGCCCCCCTCCGTGGTGCGCTCTTCGCGGCGCTCGGGGACAATGCACACCGCGTGCGGCTTATGGCGAAGCGCGATCGCCTGCATTTCCTCGGTGGCCGCCATCTCGAAGTTGAGCGGCACCGTGAGCCGGTCGATCAACCCCTCGATATCAGCGTCTGAAATGTGCCGACGATCCTCGCGAAGATGCGCGGTGATCCCGTCGGCCCCCGCCGCCTCCGCCAGTGCTGCGGCGCGCAGAGGGTCTGGCGTGGCGCCGCCGCGCGCGTTCCGCACAGTGGCCACGTGATCAATGTTGACACCAAGCCTTAGCCGCTCCTGTCCGGCCATCATTCCCCCGCCCTTGTCTCATGGGTGGATCCTCTGGGCTTGGCAGCTTCAGCAGCACGGCGTCGTGCCTCGAATCGCTGCTTGACCCGCTTAATCCGCCCTCTCTGATAGGACGCAATGATCGGATTGGCCATCCAGTAGGCGAACAGCGCGGTGATAAGGCCAGGGCCGACGCCTCCGATGAAGTAGGGGACAAATATCCGAGAGAAAAACGCCGCCGTCTCGCTCCAGCTTGTGGTCTCGGGCGTCACAATGGCCGCGAGGTTTCCCCAAAGCTCCACGGAGGCCAGCGAAAAGCCCAGGAGGATCTCCTGGGGCGGCACCCGCGGCTGACCCAAAAGCCATGTCCCAAGCTCGACCGAGATCGTGGCGATGACCGGAAACGTGATCGGGTTTCCAAAAAACGTCGCCAGCATCGCCGCGAGAATATTACCCCGGAGCGCCCAGGCAATAAGACCCGCGGTGATAAAGTGAAAACCGTAGAGCGGTGTGAAGCTTGCAAACACCCCCGCCGCAATCCCCCGACTGATCTTGTGCGCGGGGTCGGGCAGCCGCCGGAGCCGGTAGATGATGTATCTGCTCGCCCGCGCCCAGCCGCCCCGGGGATAAAACCAGCGCGCGACGGTCTCGGGGATCGATCTGGGCGTGCGGCGTTTGAACAAGGCGCTCTCTTCTCGAAATCTCTACGTCTTACGCGCCGGATCGCGGTGGCGACCAATCTCCGCGACGTCACTGTCCGCCTCGAGTGCGAGCATAACGGCGTGTAAGTGCTCCGTGTCCCGTAACTCAACGTCTACAATAAGGCGGTAAAAGTCCGGTTTTCTGTCGATGAAGGTTAAGTCCGAGATATTGGCTTTTTGTTCGCCAATCTGCGTGCAGAGCCGACCCAAAACCCCGGCATCGTTCGAAATCGTCAAATCAAGCGAGATGTCATAGACCGCCTGATGGGTGCCTGAGTGCCAACGCAGGTCAATCCAGCGGTCCGGCTGGTCCTCGAATTCCTCCAATCCCGCGCAATCGATGGCATGGATGACAACTCCCTTGCCGCGATAGGTGATCCCAACGATGCGCTCACCGGGGACCGGCTGACAGCAGGGGGCGCGCTGGAAGCTCTGCTCGCCCTTGAGGCCCACGACCGCGTGAGCGGCATCGATCTCACCTCCTTTCTTGGCGTGGAGGTCCGGGTAGAGCGTTCGGATCACATCGCGCGCGGTCACCTCGGCTGCGCCAATGCGGGCCAACAGCTCGCTCGAGGTCTTAAGCCCCATGTGCTTCGCTGCGGTCCGGAGCGCCTTTTCGGTGGCACGCTTGCCGATATGTTCGAACGCGACCCGCGCGAGTTCCTTGCCGAGTTTCTCGACGCGCTGGCGATCCTCTTCACGCAAGCTGCGGCGGATCGCGGCTTTTGCCCGACCCGTCGCGACGATATCGATCCAGGTGGGTTGCGGGCGCTGGCCCTCCGCCGTGATGATCTCCACGGACTGTCCGTTCTTCAGCCGGGTCCAGAGCGGCACACGAATTCCGTCGACCTTGGCGCCAACGCAGGAATCACCAATGCGCGTGTGGATCGCGTAGGCGAAGTCGAGCGGCGTGGCGCCACGGGGCAGTTTCACCACCTCGCCCTTGGGCGTGAAGCAGAAGACTTGGTCGGAGTACATCTCCATGCGGACATGTTCGAGGAATTCGTCGTGGTCCTCGGCGGTTTCGAAGCGCTCCGTCAGCGAGGCAATCCACTGAGCCGGATCCACGGCGAAGGGGTTCTCGGCCCGATGTCCGTCGCGGTAGGCCCAGTGCGCTGCGACGCCAGCTTCGGCGACCTCGTGCATCTCGCGGGTGCGGATTTGAATCTCAACGCGTTTGCCGTCGCGACCCGAGACCGTGGTGTGGATTGAGCGATATCCGTTTGACTTGGGTTGGCTGATGTAGTCCTTGAACCGCCCCGGTACCGCGCGCCAGCGTTGGTGAATGGCCCCGAGAACCGCGTAGCAGTCGGCCTCGGACTGGGTGATGACCCGGAAGCCGTAGATGTCTGAGAGCCGAGAGAAGCCCTGCTCCTTTGCTTCCATCTTGCGCCAGACCGAGTAGGGCTTTTTCGCACGGCCATAGACATCGGCGTCGATCTTTGCCTTGTCGAGCTCGGAGCGCACGTCACGGGTGATCTTCTGGATGACATCACCGGTCTCGCGCTGGAGAACGATGAACCGACGCAGGATTGAGTTCCGCCCATCTGGATTTAGGACCCTGAATGACAGATCCTCAAGCTCCTCGCGCATCCATTGCATACCCATGCGGCCAGCCAGGGGCGCGTAGATATCCATCGTCTCGTGGGCTTTCTGCACCTGCTTGTTTGCGAGCTGATACTTGATTGTTCGCATGTTGTGCAGCCGGTCGGCGAGCTTCACGAGGATGACGCGAAGGTCCTTCGACATCGCGATGAACAGCTTGCGGAAGTTCTCTGCCTGCTTGGTCTCGGTCGAGCTCAACTGGAGGTTTGTGAGCTTGGTCACGCCATCGACAAGCTCGGCCACTTCCCGGCCAAAACGCTTGGAGATTTCCTGGTAGGTCGAGCGGGTATCCTCGATCGTGTCGTGCAACAGCGCCGTGACGATTGTCGCGTCGTCCAACTGCATCTCGGTCAAGATCGCGGCTACGGCGACCGGATGGGTAAAGTAAGGCTCGCCCGATTGCCGGCTCTGCCCTTCGTGCATCTCGCGTCCGTAGGCGAAGGCCTTGCGGATGACACGCTCGTCGCTTTTCGGGTTGTAGTTGCGGACCAGCTCGATCAGGTCATCAGCATCGATCATCCGGTCCGCCCACCGGGGCGCTGTGCCCCCTATCCGCGCTCCTGCGCTTCCATCAGCGCCCGGAGGAGTTTCTCTTCGGACATATCGTCCTCGGCGGGACGGTCGGCCTCGGCCTGTCCCATCAGAAGCGCCATCGCGTCTTCTTCGGGTTCGTCCACCTCGATCTGGGTCTGGTGGCTTTCAATCATCCGTTCGCGCAGATCTTCGGCCTGCTGTGTCTCCTCGGCAATCTCGCGCAAGCTCACCACGGGGTTCTTGTCATTGTCGCGATCGAGTGTGAGCGGCGCACCCGAAGAGATCTCGCGGGCTCGATGGGCGGCCAACATAACCAGTTCAAACCGGTTGGGAACCTTGTCAACGCAGTCTTCCACCGTCACGCGGGCCATCTGCCTCTCCAATCTGCTGCCGGAAGTCCTTGAAGTGCGGTAAATAAGCACAAGCGCCGTCGAAGACAAGGCGAATCACACGCTTACAGACGCTGGATCCCTTCGGTCTCGCTCTTTGGCAAAGCGGCGAGCATTTCAGTGACACTCTTACCAATCACCGGATGGCGCCAGGTGGGCGCGACATCGGCCAGGGGAACGAGGACGAAACCGCGCTCATGCATGCGGGGGTGCGGGAGCACGAGGCCGCCGGGAGCTTCCTTTTGCTGTCGGTCGTGCGGCAGATCGCGCCAGCTCTCAAACGTGGCCCGATCCGGGACGATCATGTCCCCGTAGGCCAGGAGGTCGATGTCGAGCGCGCGTGCGGCCCAGCGTGCCTGCCGCGAACGCCCAAAACGGGTCTCTGTATCATGGAGGGCCCTCAATACATCGCCCGGCGACAGGTTTGTTTCGCACCGCGCGGCCGCGTTCACGAAGTCGGGTCCGCTGCCCGCTGGGAACGCGGGCGTGCGATACAATGCGCTCACGGCCGCCACCTCAAGCCCCATACCCTCGAGAAGATCAAGCGATTGCGCGAGAATTTCCTTTGGCGGCGTATCGTGATACGCAAGGTTGGACCCAAGGGCGATCAGCCCGTTACGTTGCGACGTTACTCGAATGGATAGTTGATCCGTCAAGAATAGGCTCTATTTTCACGCGGGTTTCGCTGGCCGCACACCACACCACTCACACAAAGCGGCCGGGGAACCAAGGATCGGAAGGAAACGTAAATGTTCTATAGGGACGAACGGCTGGCGCTGTTCATCGATGGGTCGAATTTATATGCGGCCGCCAAAGCCCTTGGTTTTGATATCGACTACAAGCTGCTCCGTCAGGAATTCATGCGGCGGGGGAAGCTTCTCAGAGCCTTCTACTACACGGCTCTGTTGGAAAACGACGACTATTCCCCCATTCGGCCGCTTGTTGATTGGCTGCACTACAACGGCTTTTCCATGGTGACCAAACCCGCCAAGGAATTCACCGACAGCCAAGGCCGCCGCAAGGTCAAGGGCAACATGGATATTGAGCTGACCGTGGATGCCATGGAGCTCGCTCCGCGCGTCGATCACATCGTGCTGTTTTCGGGAGATGGTGACTTTCGTCCGCTCATCGAGAGCTTGCAGCGCCAGGGTGTGCGGGTTTCGGTCGTATCGACGATCCGCTCGAGCCCGCCGATGATTGCCGATGAATTGCGCCGTCAGGCGGATAACTTCATCGAGCTCGATGAACTCAAGGAAGTCATTGGGCGACCGCCACGCGATGCCCGGGAGGATAATCGCGAGCGCGAACCGGTCGAGCAGTAGGCCGACCGGAACATCGCGGCCGAGCTTTCACTTGCCGCCCATGTCCAAGACCCCCAACGAGAGGCCACAGGCCGCGAGGTCGTCCAAAAACACGTCCGCAGAACCGGGGCGGCCGTTGACGACCTCGTGCGCCTCAAGGATTACCAAGGGCCAAGTGGACTTGATGAAAGCAAGCGCCGAGAGAATCTCGGCATCGCTGAGGGTGTCCTCGAA
>JBCCKB010000193.1:0-7040 GCA_039027595.1 Pseudomonadota bacterium
GATCATATCCAGCATCCTGACCCGAGAGCGCCGAGACACGCGCCCAATGACGGGGTGCATCGCGGAGGCACGCAAACTGAAACGCCTTCTTCGTATTCCAGTTGTCGGGTGTGTGCGGAGCAAGAGCGCCCACAAGACCTCCCGAAGCGCCCGCGCCAGGCCCTCCGGGATCGATGACCCGGACTTTGGCGCCCCGCTCCAGACAGGTCAGGGCGATCGCAAGGCCGAACACGCCCGCGCCTCGCACCGTCACGTCGAGCATTGCCAAGGCTCTCGTCCTTCTCCAAAGTCCCGGCCTGGGCCGCGGGCCCGTTCTAGGACAATTCCGCCGTGAGACACCAGACCGCGGAGCTCAGCTGGGCTGGCGATGTGCCGGTCTCCGAGCTCTATCAGGATCCGTATTTTTCCCTCGAAGATGGTGTTGCGGAATCCATCCATGTTTTTCTTGCCGGAAACGGGCTACCTGGCCGTTTTCGGGCGGGCTTCCGCATCGCCGAGCTGGGCTTTGGGACCGGCTTGAACCTGATCCTCGCGCTTCGCGCCGCACGCGCGTCGGGCGCGCTGCCGCTGTGCTACACGGGATTTGAGGCGCATCCGATTTCGCCGGAGGCCATGGCCCGCGCTCTCTCCGCCTTTCCCGAGATCTCGGAGGACGCTAGGGCACTCGCGATAGCCTGGGAAAAAGGGACGTCGATAGACACAAACGAGTTATCGGCCCGTGTGCTCCTTGGCTCGGCGGAGAAGACGCTACCAGCCTGGGACGGGTGCGCGGACGCGTGGTTTCTGGATGGCTTTGCGCCTGCGCGGAACCCAACTCTTTGGACGCCCGCGCTGATGTCGGAAGTCGCCAGGCACACCGCAAAAGGAGGGACCTTCGCGACATACACGGCGGCGGGTCATGTCCGGCGCGGCCTTGCCGCGGCGGGGTTCGCGGTGGAACGTCGCCCTGGCTTCGGGCGAAAGCGACACATGTCGGTGGGATGTCTCCGGTGACCGGACATTCAACAGGGCGCGGGATCCTCTTCATGGTGGCGACGACACTTGTGTTTTCCGTGCAAGACGGGATCTCGCGTCATCTCGCGGAAGACAACAGCGTTTTCATGGTGGTCATGGTGCGATACTGGTTCTTTGCCGCAATCGTCGTGGCTATTTCCGCGCGCCAGGCAGGGGGTCTCGCGCGGGTCGCGCGGTCACGGCTTCCCTGGATGCAGGCGTTTCGAGGCGTGTTGCTCGTCGCCGAGATCTGCGTGACGGTCGTGGCGTTCGTGATGCTCGGGCTCGTTGAAACCCATGCGATTTTTGCGTCCTACCCGCTCCTCGTGGCTGCACTTTCGGGTGCGGTCCTGGGCGAGCGGGTCGGTTGGCGGCGATGGTGCGCGATCGCGATTGGCTTTGTGGGAGTGCTGGTAATCCTGTGGCCCGGTTCGGGGATGTTATCACCCGCCGCCTTGGTTCCGGTTTTGGCCGCCTTGATGTTCGCACTCTATAGCCTTCTGACGCGGTATGTCGGTCGCGTCGACCCGGCGGCAACCTCTTTTTTTTGGACCGGGATCACGGGGGTCGTTGCCATAACCCCGCTTGGTCTTTGGCATTGGGAACCGATGCCGGTTGGCGACTGGGGATGGATGGGGTGCCTTTGCGTGACGGGAGCGGCGGGTCATTACATGATGATCCGCGCCTATGCCCTCGCAGAAGCCAGTGCGATACAGCCCTTTTCCTTTTTGCAGCTCGTGTTCGCGGCGATCATCGGGATCACGGTCTTTGGCGAGATACTCGAGACGAACGTGGCGGTCGGCACGGCGATTGTGACGGGCGCCGCACTTTTTACGGTCTGGCGTGAAGGACAGGTGCGCGGCCGCCGCGCGCAGCCCTAGCTCTGCAGACTGGACCCACGCGAGAGGACGGATCGGCGACCGGGGGAGCCTCGCGTCCTTTCATAAAGAAGATATGCCTTATGCGCGCACCGTGGAGCCTTGCTTGGTCGAAGGGTCGCAGGATCCGCGCCGCAGCGAGGCGTTTTCGGTCGCTCCTTGATCCCTTGGGACCACCGTGCCCGCCACCGAGCCCGCGCCCGTCATGTGCGGGAACTATCGAACTTTGAGCTCTTCGCTGAGGCGTATCTCGGCGACCTCCCCGGTCAAGCGGGCGCGGTAGACCGGGAGGCTTTCCATGACCCGCATCACGTAGTTCTGGGTTTCGCGGAATGGGATATGTTCGATCCAATCGACCGCGTCGACCTCGGCATCGCGTGGGTCACCATTGCGCGCGATCCAACGGATTGGGCGGCCGGGGCCCGCATTGTATCCTGCCGCAACCAGCGCGTGGTTTTCGCCGAGGATATCCCTGAGTTCCGACAGATAGGTGACCCCGAGCCGCGCATTGTAGACCGGGTCCGAGAGCATCCGGGCGCGGTCGTATTTGACATTGATCCAACCCGCCACTTCGCGCGCGGTGGCGGGCATCACCTGCATTAGGCCCAGCGCGCCGGCGCCGCTGCGGACGCTGGGGTCAAACTCGCTCTCTCGGCGCGCGATGGCGAGCGCCAGTTCCGGCGGGACCGGCAGCTCGCCCAGGCCCAGATCAACCACGGGGAAGTAGGCGCGCGGCACCACAACCCCCTGATACACCGCGCGCTTGGCAATCATCAGCGCCATATGGGGCTCGTCGACGGACAGGGCGAAATCCCCAAGCTGGCCAATCTCGGTGGCCCCAAGGCTTTCGGTGAGATGGACCAGGAAACGCTCCGCCAGTGCCTTTTCGCCCGCCTGCAAAAGGAGAAAGGCCGCTTCGAAAACCGAAGAGGACGCAAAGGCAGCGCTCGCCCAATCTGGATAGCTCGTCTCGCCGGTTAGCGTCGGGTCCATGGGCATTCCCGCCCGCTCGGCCGCGAGAAGTCCGTAAAAGCTGGTCTGATGCTCGCCGCCCCGGCGATACGCCTGCATCGCCGCCACGTCATCGCCCAATGCCTCAAGCGCGCGCCCTTCCCAGTACCCGGCCCGGCCAAGGCTAATGGGCGTGACCACCGCCGCCCCGAACGCCTGAAAATGCTGAACGGCCGCCGCCGGGTTATCAAGATAGCGCAGGGCCAGATAGCCCGAGAGCCACTCGAGATCGGCGAACTGGCTGCCGGAACTTAGGCCATGGGCCGAGGCCAACTTGTAGGCCCGTTCGGCGTTGCCCTGGCGCATCAGCCAGCGGGCCAGGATCCGCCGGAGATTTGCCCAGTCTTGTGGCCTCCCCAAGGCGTCAACCGTGCCCTCGCGGGTCAGTGCCAAGTCAATGGCGCTCTCGTTGCGGCCCTTGCGCGCGCGCCAGAGGAAACGCTCATAGGCGAGACCGGGGTGGTTGGCCAAGCTCGCCGGAACCTTTTCGATGAGCGCATCGACGCCCTGCTTGGTCTCGCGGAGTGCCATTCGCGCTTGCGCTAGGGCCTGCCAACCGGCGGACACGCGGGGCAACATCCGCGTGGCGGCCTTTTCGCGGCCCTCCCAAAGCAGCATGTCGAGCCGCGCCTCATGGTGAGGTCGAAGAAGCTCACCATACCGCTCCAGCAGATAGCGCTCATCACCCGTGGTCAGCGGATAGTCTCGCCAAGCGCGCACCACCAACTCCCGCGCGGCTTGCGCGTCGCCCGCAGTTTCGTGGGCCACGGCGAGAACGACCGTGCCCGCACCTGTTTGCGGCGGGACCCGCGAAAAATGCGCGATCACATCTGCCGAGCGAGCGCGATACGGGACGCGGCCCTCGGTCTTGCGCCGCAGATAGGGCAGCCCGGGCCAATCGCTGCGTCGCTCGAGAAACGTGCTGATCTCGTCAAAGCTCCCGCGCCCGGAGCGGTGGTAGTGCCAGTCTATGATATCGCGCGCAACCGGACCCGCACGGCGTGCTTCCGCGCGCGCTGTCTCCCAATCCCCGTCACGGAGTGCGGCCATGGCGTCGGACAACGCCGACGCCTCTTGCGCGGCCAAAGCCGGAGCGACGGGCAAGCAGCACAGGCAGCCGCCCAACAGGGTCGCGACAAGGGCGAAACGAATGGCGCGAAGAGCATTGAGCATAGGCAAAGGTTCTAGCGCCCCCAGGTTAACCACCAACACACAAACTTGGCATTGTGAAGGCAAATGGTTAGTCTCACGCGAAGCCGTCTTGGGACGCCGAGGCGTTGAAATACCCAAAGGACCACAGAATGCTCAAAGGCTCCCTCACCGCGCTTGTGACGCCGATGTCAAACGGCGAAGTGGACTATGAAGCCCTTGAAAAACTTGTGGAATGGCAGATCGGGGAGGGAACGCACGGCCTCGTACCGGTGGGCACGACCGGAGAAAGCCCGACCCTCAGTCATGCTGAGCATCACCGTGTCGTTGAAGTCGTGGTCAAGTCCGCATCGGGTCGGGTGCCGGTAATCGCGGGCACGGGGTCGAACAATACGACCGAGGCCATCGCGCTCATACAACATGCCGAATCGGTTGGAGCGGACGCCGCCTTGGTGGTAACGCCCTACTACAACAAGCCCACGCAGGCCGGCCTCGAGGCGCATTACCGTGCGCTTCATGACTGCTGCGGACTACCGATCATCATCTACAACATTCCCGGCCGCTCGGTGATTGATATGAGCCCCGAGACCATGGGGGCGCTCGCCAAGTTGGATCGTATCATTGGGGTGAAGGACGCAACGGGTGACGTGGGCCGAGTGTCCGATCAGAGAACGGCCTGCGGGGCCGATTTTATCCAGCTGTCGGGCGAGGACGCCACAGCCCTCGGCTTCAACGCCCATGGTGGCGTGGGCTGCATATCGGTTACGGCCAATGTCGCGCCGCGGCTCTGTGCCGAGTTTCAGGAGGCAACACTTGCGGGCGATTACGCGCGCGCCCTTGAATTCCAGGACCGCCTGCTCCCGCTCCACCGCGCCATCTTCCTCGAACCAGGGCTCGCGGGCGCAAAATACGGTCTGTCGCGCCTCGGCCGCGGTTCGGAGGAGGTGCGCCTGCCGCTCGTGGGTCTGAGCGACGGAACGAAGTCCGAGATTGACGCGGCGATGCGCCACGCGGGGCTGCTGAATTAGGGTGGACCAATGCTAGGGGCCAGGTGATTTCGGGTGGGCCGCGCCGGTTTCGGGCGCGTCAACCCAGCGGCGCTTGGCGCATGCGACCGTTAAAGCGGACGTCATTGCCAGAGCTAGGTCTCGCGCTGGCCAAGCCGTGTGGAGCGCACGGTTTCCACGAGAATTGCGGTCATTAGTCCGAACAGCAGGAGGCCATTCGCTGCGGAGAGCCCGCTGAGCAGCCGCCACTCCTGGTCTAAAAGCACATCGCCAAAGCCAAGGGTCGTGAAGGCGACGAGCGAAAAGTAGACCGCAGCCTCGAAGGTCGCAAAAAGGCCCAGGACCCAGAACGCAATGGCCCAGATCATCACCGCGCTCATCAACATGAAAATCGTCGACGTCAGCGAGATCATGAGAAACGCCAGGAGCTTGCGTCCATGGGGTGGGCGCCGCGCCCATGGACCCAGCGCGACAAGGATCTGTTCCGCGCAAAACCAGATCCCGGCGGACGCGGCCATGGTCAAGCACGTGAGAAAGAACCCCAAGGCGATCTGATCGAACATTGCCGCAATTGTCGCGGTCTCAAGTGGCTAAGGTCAAGCAGGGCTTGATGGACAACGAGGCCGCACCCAAGTAGTCAGCGCCATGGCCAAGCCAAAGGATAACCCCAACTATAAGGTGGTCGCCGAGAATCGGCGGGCACGGTTCGACTATGCGATCCAGTCGGATATCGAGTGCGGGATCCAGCTGGAGGGCTCGGAGGTCAAATCACTCCGCGAGAACGCGGCCAATATTGCCGAGAGCTATGCCACCGTGGACGCGGCCGAGCTGTGGCTCGTGAACAGCTACATCGCACCCTATGAGCGCGGGCGGACATTCGGACACGAGGAACGGCGGCGGCGGAAGCTCTTGGTCTCTCGCAAGGAACTCTCGGACCTCTGGAACGCGACCCAGCGGAAGGGCATGACGCTGGTACCGCTGGTGCTCTACTTCAACCACCGGGGCCTCGTGAAGCTGAAGATCGGCGTCGCCCTGGGCAAGAAGATCCACGACAAGCGCGAAACCTCGGCCAAACGCGACTGGAACCGCCAAAAAGCGCGGCTGCTCAAGGAACACGGCTGAGGCCCGGGGATGTCCGCGACGTTTGCGAGCTTGGGCACTGCAAGACTGCGCTGCACCTCAGACGAGATGGCCCTAGCGACTGTGAGGCCGGTCTCGACGAAAGACGATCGGAGTGCCAGCCTCGCATGCAGCTGTGCCCATGAGCAACGGCAGATGCGACGCGGGCACTGGGGCGAGGTTCTTGCTGGCGGTGAATTGCGCGATCACGAGTTGCGTGTCGGGCGTGGTAACCGCCCCACGGATCAAGCACCCCCATCACGGTCCCCCAACGGTAGCCCGGCGCGGGGAACCGCCAGCCACAGTACAATATCTCCGGCGCGTGGGTGATCCTTGCCGGAACCCAGAAGTCACAATACGTCCGCGCAACCAGCAACGTCCAAATAGGCGATCTCGCGATGTCCTGCGACGACCACGATACCAAGGGTCCGCGCGAAGTGACCAACAGCGACGCGGCCTCCGGATCGAAATCCTGGTTTTCATCGCGCCCATCAAAGGACTCCGCGCAGTTGCCGTTCGCAAATACGACGTCAAAGAAGTTGCGCTTGATGAAAAGGTCGTTCACGCCCGCGATGCTGCCCAAGGAGTTGCAAGACAACCATCGCACTTTGAAACGCGCCTCCGAACGCCATCAGGCAGGCGGCGCGGAGCGTCTGGATTTTCAGGGACGCCCCCAGAAATGGGTACCAACAGCCCAGGAGCGTAAGGAGAGGGCTTTGGAAACGATGTCTGCCGGTCTTGCGTTTTTGTTTCTGGTAGCGAAACAGTCAAAGGACCGCTATGCGTGTGTCGCGGCTGACAAGACCGGTAAGATCGGTTAGTCTTCGGCTATTAAAGTCATCCGCCGGAATTTCACGGTGTCCGAGCCACGACTTGTCATCCA
>JBCCKB010000194.1:0-6996 GCA_039027595.1 Pseudomonadota bacterium
CGCGCGAGGTCGAGGCCTCGACCACTTCGGTCGATCCCTTGTTCTCTTCGTCCTCGGCCTCATCATCCTCAATCACGTTGATGCCCATCTCCGAGAGCATCGACATCACATCTTCGATTTGTTCCGAGGAGACCTGATCGGGGGGCAGCACTTGGTTGAGCTGGTCGTAGGTAATGTATCCGCGTTCGCGCGCCTCGGCGATCATCCGTTTGACCGCCGCCTGGCTCATGTCGAGCATCACGTCGCCATCAGCACCATCCTGCTTGGCGTCTTCGTTGGTGTCCTTTGCGGCCATCGGCGCGCTCCTCTGCTCGGATTATTGGACGATTCGCAAAAACCGAATCATCTGCGGCGAATCACTGATTCGCAACCCGTCTACCGGTAAATCCTGTTGTTTGTGTCACCGCGCCGTTGCGATTAGGTCTCCTCCGGATTTCCCGCATCCCGTAGCACCTTCTCCAAAGCGTCGCGTTCTCCGCGGCTTAGACGCACACCATTCGGCGCCATTTCGAAGTCACCGCCTTTATCCTCGCCCCGGCCCGCCGTTTCGCTGGCCCTTGCCGCCTGTCCGAGGCGCCAGGTGAGCCCTTCGTCGTCCCGGCGATCGAAGTCTTCAACCGCATCCTCGATTTCCGCGCGCACGCCTCGCCGCGCGGCAAGTTTCGCAAGTTCTCCGGCCACGCATGCCGATGCGACGTCCAGATCACTCCCCCGACGCACACCCGGGGCCAGTTCCACATGGTCCGATGCAAACAGCTTTTCAAGGGCCGCCATCCCGGTTTCAGCTTCGATGTCGCTCCGGCCACCGCCCTTGAGCAGCGCATCTCGCACCGCGTTATGCTCGGGAAGGCTCAGCTCCAACGTCTCCAGAGCGCTCTCGAACTCCTGAACGAGACTTGGATGCGTCACGAGGGTTGCCAGGATCACCGCCTCGCGCAGCGTATCCTCGCTGCTCCCATCCGCTGCGCCGAGAAGCGAGGCCTTTGTGGAGGCCAAGACCGCCGGTCCCCTGCGCTGCCAGGGCTTGGGCGCCCAATTTCGGCGACCCGTTCCGAAGAGATCCCTCCGCAAGCGGCGGATTTCCTCGCCGTAATGCGCCTTCACGCCCCGATCGCGAATTTTCGACAGTGCGGAGCGAAGGCGATTGTCCAGCGCAGCGCGGCGTTCGGGGCTGTCAAAGTCGCGGCCCTCGGTCTCACGGCGCCAGAGGAGCTGAACCGTGGGCTGCGCGGCCTCGATAAGACGCGCCACGGCCCCCGGGCCTTCGGCGCGCAGGAGATCGTCCGGATCCTTCCCCTCTGGCAGCATCGCAAAGCGCAAGGACTGCTCTGGGGCCAGCATCGGCATGGCCAAATCAATGAGCCGCATCGCAGCCCGAAGCCCGGCCTGGTCTCCGTCAAGCGCCACCACCGGCTCGGGATGGATCCGCCAAAGAAGCCGAAGCTGGTCCTCGGTAACGGCGGTGCCCAATGGGGCGACGGAGGCCTCGAACCCCGCCTCGGCGAGCGCGATGACATCCATGTATCCCTCGGCAACGATGAGAGTCTGGCCCTTGCCCGCCGCCTCGCGGGCGCGTGCTTGGTTGTAGAGGCTCCGCCCCTTATCGAAGAGCGGGGTCTCGGGCGAGTTGAGGTATTTCGCGCTGTCGCGCGGATCCATGGCCCGCCCGCCGAAGGCGATCGCACGGCCGCGCCCGTCGCGAATAGGAAACATGATCCGATGGCGGAACGTATCATAGGGCGCGCGTCCGGTGCTCGAAGGCTTGGCGAGCCCCGCCTCCATGATCAGCGGCTCGGGCACCCCCTGCCCCCGAAGATGATCCCAAAGCCCCTGCCAACCCTCGGGCGCGAACCCGATCTCCCAGCGCTCCCAGGCCGCCACGCCCAGACCACGGGTGCCCTCGAGATAGTCCCGCGCCGCCGCGCCGGTCGCCGTCTTGAGCTGGAGGCGGTAGTGGCGAACCGCCAGTTCCATGACATCCGCGAGCTGGCTTTTGTGGTCGGCCACGGCCTGGGCCTTGGGGTCGCGGGCGGGCATGGTCATCCCCGCTTCGCGTGCTAGGACTTCGACGGCTTCAAGAAACCCCAGGTTTTCCGTCTCACGCACAAAGCTGATCGCGTCGCCTTTGGCGTGACAGCCGAAGCAATAGTAGTAGCCCTTGCGGTCATCGACGTGGAAGCTTGCGGTCTTTTCCTGGTGAAACGGGCACGGTGCCCACCAGTCGCCCTTGCCCTGGTTTGATTTCCGAGTGTCCCACGTCAGCTTCCGCCCCGCCACCTGCGCAAGCGAGAGGCGCGACCTGAGCTCGTCGAGAAAGCCGTCGGGAAGACTCATCCCACGACTATCCATTTCGCGGCCCAAGAAGTCTACGCCAGACCGCCCGTTCCCATTGGATGCGCCGAGCGTGCACAACACGCCCGGCATGTGCGTTTCGCGGCCGTCACACGGTCTCCGCGTTGCCTCGGAGCGCGAAAAACAACGCAGCCGCCAGCAGCATGACGTGGAGTTGATTGTAGAGGAAGATGTCGGTGATCGGCGCCCAATACGCCACGTAGAGGACGCTGACGACGATGCAAGCGATACCAGCGCCCGCCGCGCGGGTCGCGAGATCGCCCCTCCAGGACGACAGAAGCCCGCCGACGACGAGTAGCGCCGCACAGGCCAATTCACCGATGGCGGCGAACGCCCAAAGCACGAGTGGTACGCCAAACGACGCTGCGTCGTCTGCGGCCAGGGGAAATTTCATCAGCCCCTGCTGAAAGATGATCGCCGCAAGCGGGACGCGAATGAGCCAGTGTGCTGCCGATACGGTGGGAAGACCGCGGGTGGCACGTTGTAGATAGAGAGTTGCGTAAGTCACAATGGCCTCCATTGATTGCGTGCCCTTGGGCTACGCATGGTACGCCAAATTGGATCTGCACCGCAGCGCAACTTTCTGCGGTGCAGAAACTATAATTTTCGTGATGTGCCCCTGGCTAAAGCCCCTTGGCTTGATAGCTTGTCGCCACCCGCTCGATCGCCACCAGATAGGCAGCGCTCCGCAGGTCGTGGATATCGTCGCGCCCGTGCCAGCGCTCCCGCATCGACTGGTAGGCGCCCCGCATCGTGTCATCAAGGCCCGAGCGCACCAGTTCCAGCTCGCCCGCGCCGCGCAAATACTTGTCCTTGAAGCCATCCGACAGCGTCCACTTGATCGATGGGTCGCCGCTGATCCGCTCGAGCTCGTCGACGATTAGCTGGTGGCGAGACTCTTCCTGGCGGCGCTGCATTCGGCCAAAGCGAATGTGGCTCAGGTTCTTGACCCATTCGAAATACGACACCGTGACCCCGCCCGCGTTCGCGTCAAGGTCTGGGATGATCACGCAGCCTTTCTTGCGCAGGATCACATCCGCGCCGAACGTAACGGGGCCGTTCGCCGCCTCGATGATCAACGGTGCCTTGATGCGATCGGCGTTCCCGAGATGGATCACGCCTTCGATCGCCGCCGGCACCAGAATGTCGCACTCCGCTTCGAGAACCGACATGCCGTTTTCGACGAATGTGGCATTTGGGTAGCCGCTCACGCCACCGTGGCCCACAATCCAGGAGCGCACTGCCTCGACATCAATTCCGCTCTCCGAGACAAGCGCGCCGTCGCGCTCGATAATGCCCACGATCTTCGCGCCGTCCTCCTCCGAGAGAAACTTGGCCGCGTGATAGCCCACATTGCCGAGGCCCTGGACGACCACGCGCTTGCCATCCAACGTCCCCGAAAGCCCCGCCTTGGCGACATCTTCGGGATACCGAAAGAACTCCTGCAACGCATATTGCACGCCGCGCCCGGTGGCCTCGACCCGCCCTTGGATGCCCCCGGCATGGGCCGGCTTGCCAGTGACGCAGGCCTGCGCGTTGATGTCAGTGGTGTTCATCCGGCGGTACTGGTCGGCGATCCAGGCCATTTCGCGCTCTCCGGTGCCCATATCGGGCGCAGGCACGTTCTGGGATGGATTGATCAGGTCACGCTTGGCCAATTCATAGGCGAAACGCCGGGTGATCAGCTCGATCTCGTGGTCGTCATATTCACGCGGATCGACGCAGAGCCCGCCCTTTGAACCGCCAAACGGGGTTTCCACCAACGCGCATTTGTAGGTCATGAGCGCGGCCAGCGCCTCGACCTCATTTTGGTTCACGCTCAGCGCATACCGGATCCCGCCCTTGACCGGCTCCATGTGTTCTGAGTGGACGCTGCGGTACCCGGTGAAAGTCTGGATCCCGCCCCTTAGGCGCACCCCGAACCGCACGGTGTAGGTGGCGTTACAAACCCGAATCTTCTCCTCGAGCCCGTCGGGCAGCTCCATCAGCGCCACCGCCCGGTTGAACATCAGGTCCACGCTTTCGCGGAAACCTGGTTCCTTAGTGCGCGTCTCGACGTTCATCCTGTCCTCCCTGACAATGGCGCCACATGCCGTGACTATGGTGCGGACCGGCGGCGCAAGAAACCCTGATCTGCGCCGCGTTCCCGCCGCTTTTTGAGGGACCTTGGCGTGATTCACACCGCAATTCCGACAAGATCCGTGCCCAATACGGGAACAATAGGCGACTGCCGGACCGGATTGTCCATTCAAATCCGCAAACATGGCGGAAATGTGGCCCCGGCTTTGCATCTGGGGCGACGGGCACGCTAAGTTCCGGCTCACTTCGGTATTACCCACGGATTGCCCCTTGGAGCGCAGACCTAAGCGCCGCCCGAAGAGAGCGTTTCGTGGATTTGGTGGGTGAAGAGTAACATGACGGTAGATAGTGCCCCATCCTGTGGCGCCTCGCGGCAAACGACGCGCCTTGGTCGATTTTTGAATTCAACCGCACAGCGCGCCTTGCGCTTCGCCCGCGGCGAGGATGGGTCAACGACGCTCCTGTCGCTCTTCATCTTTCTGATGATCCTCTTCATCTGCGGGATGGGCGTCGACCTGATGCGTTTCGAGACCAAGCGCGCGGCGCTTCAGAACACGATCGACGCAGCGACGCTCTCGGCCACGAGCATCCGGTCCGAGGCCGATGCCGAGCAGCTTGTCCGGGATTTCATGGCCAAGCGCGGCTATGACCCCAATCTGGTCAGCGTGGGCGTGGACGAGGTGTTCACCGGGACCAACAGCGCAACGGGAGACCGGGGCACCCTGGTCGCGCGCACCGTCACGGCGGACTACGACCTGGACATGGACACATATTTCATGTCGCTCCTGGGCTTCGAGACGCTTGGAACGACCACGCAGGGTGGCGCGCAGGAGGGCTTGACCACGGTTGAGATCTCGCTTGTTCTCGATATCTCGGGCTCGATGCGCGGCCAGAAGATCGCGGATCTGAAGACATCGGCCAAGACCTTTGCAGAAGCCATGATCGATCCCGCCCGCACCGACCTTCCGGTCGCCATTTCGGTCGTGCCCTTTAACCACACCGTCGTCGTGCCCGACGAGATCTTGAACCGGCTGCCGAATTCCAGCGGAGACGTGGCTATTCCCGCCGCGGCCCAGGCGCCCTACCCGGGCGCCCTCACGTCGTATCCCCGGGTGGCGGCGAACTCAAAATGCGTGCGCTTCGAGGATGATCTATTCTTGACGGACAGCCTACAGAACGATCTCGAGCCGCCGATCCAGAACCCGAACTACTTGGCGCTTCGGTCGATCCAGCGGACCCAAGAGCTGGACCGGATGGCATATTACGACCCCTACGACAAAAGCTCGGGCGCAGGCGATGCCTATGCGCGCCCCGCCGACGAGTGGAACCGACGCTGCGACCCGACGCGGAGCGAGATCCTCCCCTATGAGACCAATCTGGAAACGCTCAAGACGTATATTGAGGGGCTTCGGGCGGGCGGCTGGACGTCGAACGACACCGGGCTGAAGTGGGGCGTGGCCCTGCTTGACCCCGCGTTCCGTACGTTGGTGAGCGACATGGTGGCCGATGACGTTTTGCCGGACGCCGTTGACGGACGACCCTATGACTACGATCCGTCACAGTTCATGAAGGTCATTGTCCTTATGACGGACGGCGCCAACACCGTACAGTTTGACGTGGACGAGCCTTTCAAGAACGGCCCGAGCCGGATCTGGTATTCCGAGCAAGCCGCCAATGACACCGGACCCAAAAAGGAAGACTGGTCGAAGCTCTATATCGTCGATACCGATGGCGACGGAACCGCCGACCGCCCCAAGGGAGATCTTGACGGCTATTTCGTGGAGATGCCCAACAACAGCGCGAGCACCCGGTGGTTGCGGCCGCACAACCCCGGCAATTTCGACGACGGCGTTGCATATGCCGAGACGGCCCTGCCGCCCGACGCCGTTCAGCGGGACTACACGGAACTTTACGACCGGTTCTCGACGAACGCCGTGGCGAACCTGTTTCAAGATTCCAATTTCGGTGACAACGACGCGTTTCTCGCGCATTCCAGGGTCGAGATCATCACCGACAATAACCCCTCGGCAAACCGACGGATGTCGGGTCAGCCCGAAACGTCCCGGAACGAGTTCGGACTCTGCGACGCCGCGAAAGCCAACAATGACATCTTGATGTTCACGATCGCCTTCCGAGCAGGGTCGGACGCCGAAAGGGTCATGCGTGACTGCGCGACCTCGGACGGGTTTTACTTCAATGCGCAGAACGGCGAGCAGTTGAACCAGGCCTACAAGACCATCGCGACAACAATCACCGCGCTCCGCCTGACCCAGTAAGGATTGAGGAGCCGGAGCGGGCGCAACCGTGGCAATTCTCGTGCGGGACATGATTCCGGTGCCCCGTCGACTGCGTTTACCGGAATAGCGTGATTAGCCCTGTTTCGAACCACAGTTGCAGGCATCCGGGACAAATCGTTCGCGGTTATTTCAAAGACTCCTCTAAATTTACATGAGTTTTGCCCAAATCGTGCCATACTGCAGGGGCAACTTACCTCACGTGTAACTGTGATGAGTGCCGGGCTCGCCCCCGGTGAAATGGTTCCCGATCCGCCCGGTTTGGCGGGCA
>JBCCKB010000195.1:0-6943 GCA_039027595.1 Pseudomonadota bacterium
CCCAAAAACCACGTTTGGCACTTCGTTGTGGATTGGGATCACAAGCGCCACATCAATCGGCGCAGCAACGCCCTCGCGACGTCTGGTCAACAGGACCCGAACCAAACCCGAAACGGCCATAAAGAGCGACATCGCGATCCAAAAAAACGTGAAGGCAATCATCGAGATCAGCACGGTCTCGAATGGGCTGAGACCGCCGATGGCAAAGAAATCGGTGAAAAGCGCGATAATCAGCCCAGTCGCAAGAAGCGTTGGAAGAAAGACCCCTGCCCGCCAGGCCCAACGCGATGGGCACGGCGTGCCCTCAGGTGCCGCGGTATCCGAGAACGGCGCAGCAAGGTCCTGCGCTGGGAACGGCATCGGCGCTTCGGACGGGGCCCCGGAACCAGGCCGAATTGCACCAAGGCGTGTCACGCGGTCCACCTGTAGAGCCAGACCTCGGAAATTGTCTGCCCCGCCGTCAAGAGCTGCGCGCGAAGTTCGGCGATCTCTTCCGCGCCCGGATCGAATCGGAAAGACAATCGGATGCCGCCGGTTGCGGGGTTTCGCTGCAGAATACCCGCCGTTGTTGTCCCGCGGGTGGAAGTGACGACATGGGTCAGCGTCTCGAGGTCATCGAACGCTGGATGCGGGCCGAAATCGATTGCAATGATCGAGCCCGGCTTCGCCTTGTCATAGCCCTTGCCGATCCGCGTCTTTAAGACTGGCGCACGAGCACGTGCGTCCCCGGGATCCTCGCCCCAGTCGAGCCGATAGGAGAAGCGATGCTCGATCTCAGGCTCTAATCGATTACCGGGACGCCAGTAGGCCACGATATTGTCGTAAATCTCCTTGTCGGACGGAATCTCCACAAGGTTAACGGTGCCTTCTCCCCAGTCTTCCCCGGGCGTCACCCAAAGCGTGGGACGCTCGTGATAATGCGCCTCTAGATCAGCGTAGTCCTCCAACGCGCGGCTGCGCTGAACAAGACCAAAACCCTTGGGGTTCTTGTCCATGAATGCAGAGATTTGCAGACGACGGGGATTTGCGAGAGGCCGCCAGATGCGCTCGCCCGCACCATTCTCGATCAGTATCCCTTCGCTATCGTGGACGGCCGAGCGGAAGTCATCAAACCGAGACCGGTTGGTCTCGTCGAATAGAAACATCGATGTAAGGGGCGCGATTCCGACGTTGGACACACCTTCGCGCATAAAGAGCGATGCCGCCACCTCCATCCGGGCGGGTAACCCCGGTGTAATGTCGAAGCGATAGGCGCCCGCCACCGAAGGCCCGTCCAAAAGGGCATGCACGCGGATCGTCTCTTCCTCGGGGTGGGGAGCTTCTATCCAGAAGCGTGTAAAGTCGGGAAACTCTTCCCCCGATGGGTCCGCCGTCTTGACCGCAAGACCGCGAGCAGAAAGGCCATAGGCTTGGCCCGTACCGATTGCCCGAAAGTAACTTGCGCCTTGGAATACACAAAATTCCTCGAAAGTCTCGCGTTCTCGCAGCTCTGCCCTAAGCCGAAACCCGGAATACCCTAGATCCTCAGGCATCGGCAGCTCTGGAAACTGATCGGTCTTGTCGAACCGGCCCAAATCGAATGGGATCCGGCGGGCCATTCCCTCTTCGACGAGGTTCACCTCGACCGCGCGCTCGAAATAGAGACCAGGCGCGAAAAAGTCGACGCGGTAGGGGCGATCGGTACCCTTCCATTCCGCTTCTCTGCTGTCGAACCAGATCGACCGATACTGGTCATAGGTTAGATCACGCCACTCCTCGGGGACCATGGCGCGGGGCTCGAACGGCTGCGATGCTAGCTCGCGCGCCTTCTCTCGAAGCCAGGCCTCGGAAAAAACCTCGCCATCTCCCTCGGCAGCTTGAGCGAAGCGCGCCGAAGCTGCAGTTGCTAGGAGCCCTAGCACTGTCCGTCGCGTCAGCATGGCTGACGCGCGCTATGGTCAAATACTACGTTTGACATCATACCCCCAACCGGCCCACCCCAATGGGCCGTCTTACTCAGCCGGTATTCGGCGTCCCTCTGAAATGATCGACCTCCGGGCAATCGTGTACCCATCGTCATGGCCGCGCCGATCCCGGCGATCCTCGAGCACCGCCTCGGCGGCGTCGAGTTGTCCTGCCCGAAGACCCGCATCGATGCAAAGCCTGTCGAAGACATCGCGCTGCGCATGGCTGCCGCCTGCTCTCTGAAGATCCTTGCGCGCCACGACGAGATGGCGGAACGCGGCTGCATAGTCGCCCTCGCCAAACGCCGTCAGGCCGGCCGCGGTCGACAGTCCCGGTCGAGCCATGCGCTGCTGAGCTTCCGTTTTGGCGGCTCTCGCATCGCGATAGAGCCGCGCGGTCAAGGTTGCGATGGCGTCTTCGCGCTGACCGCCAACCAGGGCGAGGAGGTAGTGGAGATCTGCAAAGATCAGACAGCCGTCCTCGGCCCGTGCCATGGAGAGTTCCGCAAGTTCTTCCCACCGGTCACCGACAGCTACTCCTTCGAGTTCCAATCGGCTGAGCAGGGACGCCGCGTTTGAAATATCCCGGTAATCGTCAGTCTTATCCGAGCGGATCTCGGTGTCATAAAGCGCCAGCGCCGTCTCCAGGTCGCCACAGTCAAGATGCATCAGCGCTTTGTGCCACCAAACGTGGTAGCGGAAATTGTTGCAATGCGCGAACGCCGCTTCTCGCCCTTCAAGCCAATCCAAACCCGCCTTCGCGTTTCCGGTCATGTCGTAGACATGTGCAACGGCATGGAGGCCCCATGCATCGTCTGATGCGGCGTCCAATCCCTCCCTCCCGGCGCATTCCGCGGCCGCGTAGTCGCCTGTTTCTTCAAGCGCGAAGGCATGACAGCCCTTGAGGTAGCCGTGTGCCGGGTGATCGCTTCCGCAAGCCGCCATGACAGCCTCGATGGACAGGCGCATTCCATTGGCGTCGCCCATGATGAAACGGATCGCGTGGCTCAGCTTAGCAGCAAGCGCATCGCGAGGCGTTGCGTCGAGCACGCCCTCAAGCGACGCGACCGCCCGTGTCGGGGCGCCGTCGCAAAAGGCCGCCAGGGTCTCGACATACGCCCGCTCGCGTGCATTGGCCTGCCCTATTGCAACTGCGCGCCGTGCATCGCGGAGCGCCTGCTCGGCGGTTGCGTTGAGCTCTTGGCGACCAAGCAGAAGACAGAAGAGGCCCTTGGCGGCGTGCGCCATCGCAAAGCCAGGGGCTCTCTCAAGTGTCTTTGCCAAGTGTTCTGGGGTGGTGGCCCCATGCGCCATGAAGGCCAACATCGTGTCGTTCCACGCCTCAAGGGCATCTGACGCGTCCAACGTCGTATCCTGGCCGAAGATGTCCTGGCGCATGGCGTCTCCTTTAGCGGCGCTTAGATCGGTCTGTTCGGCCTGATCTTCCTCAAAGATCGTACGCAATCCATGGTTTGGTGCCCCCTGTCACGAACACGTGACACGATGTGGAGTGGTCGTGATCCCCGGACAACAGCGTATGGAATGCTTGCGCGGAAGCTGCGCAATCCTGCGCGAAAGTCCGGCAAATCCATGCCGATACGCCCGTTCATACGGCAACTTGCCCACAAGATAAGCAAACTGACTGCTTTGCCAGCAGCCGGCCATCCCTTAGACGATCATTCGGGCGTGACGCCGGCGCGCCGAATTTACTGTACATTGCGGTTTACAGACCGCCTCCCCGGATCCGCCGATTCATGGCGCCGCAGCAGACGACGCAATTGCCTCGAAGATCACGTCTAGCTCGGCCGCGGCCTCAGCCAGAGCCGGACCGCCCTCGTCCGCATAAGGCGCGAAAACGGCGCTCGGGAGCTTATAGGACACCGTCGCCGACCCATCGGTGTTTTCAGTCACATAGAGGCGGACTGGCGCTTCGATCATCGCCGCCGTTGAAAGCTCGAGAATTCGAACCGCGAAGATGTTGTTGAAGGCCCCGATCACCATATTGCCGGGGATGTCGATCCCGCGCGCCTTCGCCGCGGACGTTGGCCCGGCCCGCGTAACCACTGCAAGACCTTCGGTCTTTACCGAGGCGCGGACGCGTGAGGCCAGCGTTTCGTAGTCGTATCCGCTAGGGTATACCGCCCAGCCCGCCCGAGGCGCGATATCATCTGCCGCAACGACGCCCGTCGGCAATGCCAACAGAGAGGCAAGTATGCCCGCGAAAGCCAATCCACGTGGGTTTTGCATGATCCCCTCCTCGGAAGACAGCGGCGGCTTGCCACAGCTAGCCCGTGACCGCCAGACACAAGCACGCGAGCCCGGCGTACGGGTGGTTGAACGCCGTTTTGCCTGCTAGGGGCCTCGGGAGAGGTCTTTGGAAAGCCGCCAAGATGGATATCCGCGCACTTGGAATGGGAATAGCGTTCTCCTTCATGTGGGCCTCGGCGTTTACCTCTGCGCGGATTATTGTCGCGGATGCCGCTCCCATTCATGCCTTGGCCATCAGGTTTCTGATCTCTGGTCTCCTTGGTGTCGCCATTGCCCGGTCGCTTGGGCAAGCTTGGCCCGCGTCGCGGATGCAGTGGCGTGCAATTGCGGTGTTTGGCCTTTGCCAGAATGCCGCCTATCTCGGGCTTAACTTCGTGGCCATGCAATCGGTGGAGGCGTCGCTCGCCACGATCATTGCCTCCTCATTGCCCCTCCTGGTCGCCGCCGCACTTTGGATCTTCTGGCGTGAGCGCCCAGGGTTCGTCGGTCTTTTGGGGCTTTTTGCTGGGTTTGCGGGTGTCGCGCTAATCATGGGGACACGGCTTAACGCGGGTGTCGATCCGCTTGGCGTTGGTCTTTGTGGGATTGGCGCCCTGGCCTTGACGCTGGCGACGCTTTCGGTCCGAGGAGCGTCGACGGGCGGTGGCGTTCTGATGGCTGTTGGGCTTCAGATGCTCGTCGGTTCGGCCATCCTATTTGTCGTGGCCGGCTTCCTTGAGACGCCGCGGGTCGATCCGTCATGGCGGCTCCTAGCAGCATTTATCTATACGACCCTGGTGCCAGGGCTACTCGCCACCTGGGTTTGGTTCATGCTGGTCCACCGGATTGGGGAGACCCGAGCCGCGACGTTTCACTTTCTCAATCCAGTATTCGGAGTTGCCGTCGCCGCCATGCTTTTGGGTGAGCGCCTCGGAGTTTGGGATCTTGTCGGCGTGGTGATTGTGACGGGGGCCATTCTCGCGGTGCAACTCTCTCGCCAATCACGCGCTTGATGGCATATTCCATTCGATCTGATGCACGTCCGGCCTTCGCGACGAGATCTGCAAATTAACCGATCGGGCCGCGCTGTCCGCCCGTCTGGGCCCTGTCGAGAAGAATGTGATCAAGCACCACAGCCACAGCCATGGCTTCGGCCACAGGCACCGCTCTAATCCCGACACACGGATCATGCCGCCCCTTCGTGACGATCTCGGTCGGCTGCCCGGCCTTCGTGATGGTCTTTCGCGGCATCAAGATCGAGGACGTGGGTTTAACGGCAAACCGGACAACAATGTCTTGACCCGTGGAAATCCCTCCGAGGATCCCGCCTGAGTGATTTGATCCATAGACGGGGCCATCGGGCCCCATTGCGATCTCATCCGCATTTGCCTCGCCGGTAAGCTTGGCCGCCGCCATGCCCTCGCCAATCTCAACACCTTTGACAGCATTGATCGACAGCATCGCCGCGGCGAGATCCGTGTCGAGCTTGCCATAAATCGGCGCCCCGATCCCAGCCGGGCAGCCACGGATTGTCACTTCGATGAGCGCGCCGACTGAGCTTCCGGACTTCCGCAGATCATCAAGGTAGCTGGCCCAGCCATCGGCCATCTCCGCATCGGGGCACCAGAAGGGGTTCTCCGGGATCTGAGCCCAGTCAAACCGTGAGCGTTCGATGGGCTTTTCGCCCATGCCCACCATGTAACCCGTCACCGTCAGTTCCGGAGCCAGGAGGCTAAGCGCCGCCCGCGCAACACCGCCTGCCGCGACCCGCGCCGCGGTTTCGCGCGCAGATGATCGACCGCCGCCGCGATAGTCGCGGATCCCATATTTTTGCCAGTAGGTGATGTCCGCGTGCCCGGGTCGGAACTTCTCGCTGATCTCCGAGTAGTCCTTAGAGCGTTGGTCCATGTTGCGGATCAAAAGCTGGATCGGCGTGCCCGTGGTCAGACCCTCAAAGACACCCGAGAGGATCTCGACTTTGTCCGGTTCGCGCCGCTGTGTCGTGTAACGGTTTTGCCCGGGCTTTCGCCGGTCTAGCCAAAGCTGAATATCAGCCTCGGACAGCGGCACACCCGGTGGGCAGCCATCAACCGTTGCCCCGAGAGCCGGACCATGGCTCTCTCCCCAAGTGGTAACGCGAAAGACGTGGCCGTACGTGTTTAAACTCATGGCTGACGTCTCTAACCCTGCGCGACCAGTCCCACAAGCGGGTGGCCGGGCTTCGCCAGCAAACCAAACAAAACGCGCCAATGCGGCGCGTCCCGTTGCATGCCTTCGCTGCCAAAACCTATTCGGCTGGGGTTTCCTTCGCGGCCCGTTTCACAGGTGCCCAAAGGCGCTTGTTCGTCAGAAAGAGGAGCACCGCGAGCACACCCAACATCAAGACCCCTGTGAAGCCCGCCTGCTTGCGCGCCATCATCTTGGGCTCGGCCGTCCACATCAGAAACGCCGCAATGTCCTCGGAGATGCTCTCTAGGTCATTCGGGTGCCCATCGGCATACTCCACATCCTCGCCCCAAAGCGGCGGAGACATCGAAATCCATCCCCCGGGAAATGCGGTGTTTTCGTAGAGGATCGTCCCCGCTTCCTCCTTTTCCTCACCGGTATATCCGGTCATCAGCGAGGCGATATACTCCGCGCCGCCCATTCCCTTGAAGAATTGGTTCAGACCCAGGCCGTAGGGTCCGTGGAAACCGGCGCGAGCCTTGGCCATGAGGCTCAGGTCAGGCGCGCTGGCTAGGCCGGACCTGGGG